>CAZILI010000001.1:0-8953 GCA_964539965.1 uncultured Burkholderiales bacterium
TGATTAACCAGATGAGCGTGCTGGAGAACGTGCTGGTCGGCGCGCACTGCCGTTCGCGTGCCGGCATCGCCGGCATACTGCTCGATCTTGCCGCAACTCGCGCCGAGCGGCGCGAAGTCATCGCCCGCGCGCAGGAACTGCTCGCCTTCTTCGGTGATCGGCTCACCCCGCGTGCGCACGATGCCGCCGCGACACTCTCGTACGCCAACCGCCGCAGACTGGAAATCGCGCGCGCGCTCGCCACGCAGCCGAAATTGTTGTTGCTCGACGAGCCGGCCGCCGGCATGAACCCGACCGAGAAGCGTGAACTCACGCAAGATATCGCCCGCATCCGGGATCGCGGCGTGACCTTGCTCTTGATCGAGCACGACATGGGCTTGGTGCAGGGCCTGTGCGAGCGCGTCGTGGTGCTCGACCACGGAGAGAAGATCGCCGAAGGCCGGTTTGCCGAGGTGCGCCGCGAGCCGGCGGTGTTGCAGGCCTATCTCGGGCGTCGCCATGCTTAGGCTCGCGCGCTTGAGCGCCCACTACGGCTTGATTCATGCCTTGCAAGACGTCGATTTGGAAGTACGCGCCGGCGAGATCGTGTGCCTGCTGGGCGGCAACGCGGCCGGCAAATCCACTACGCTCAAGGCGGTGGTCGGCCTGGTGCGCCCGAGCGCGGGCCGGATCGAGTTCGAAGGGCGGCGCATCGACGGCACGGCGACCGAGGACATCGTCGGGCGCGGCATCGCCTTGGTGCCTGAGTCGCGACGCATCTTCGCGCGCATGACCGTGTGGGAAAACCTCGCCATGGGCGCCTACACGCGCCGCGCAGCGTCGCCGCAAGAAATCACGCAGGGCTACGAGCGCGTGTACGCGCTGTTTCCGCGCCTGAAGGAGCGGGCCAGTCAATACGGCGGCACCTTGTCGGGCGGCGAGCAACAAATGCTCGCCATCGGGCGAGCGCTGATGGCCAACCCCCGCCTGCTGCTCATGGACGAGCCGTCGATGGGACTCGCTCCGGTGCTGGTGGATCAAGTGTTCGACATCATCCAAGAGATCAACCGCCAGGGCACGACCATTCTGGTGGTGGAACAGAACGCCGCGGTCGCACTGTCGATCGCCCATCGTGGCTACGTCCTGCAAAACGGCTCGGTCGCCGTACAAGGCGAGGCGGCGGCATTGCTGCGCGAAGACCATATCCGCCGCGCCTATCTGGGCGAGGACTAGGGAGCCTCTGATCTATTCCTCCATGAGCCGCGTTTCCGACGAAATGGTCCTGGCTGCTAGGCGGGGATCTGACCGCGCAGGCGGCCGTAAGCGGCCGGCGACAGTCCCTTGCGTCCGTCTCCGGTCGCATCCATCGGCAAGCCGATGGAGTCCTGCTCCGCCCTGCGCGCGACGCGGTGTTGCGAGGCTCGGCCATCTGGTTCAACATGCCCTGCGCCTCGCGCCTTTCCATGCATCGCGCAAGAGGGCCGTCGCGGCCATGTGGGAATAGATCAGAGGCTCCCTAGATGGACAGTTTGCAGATCCTGCCGCAGCAATTGGTGTTCGGATTGGCGCTAGGCGCCGTGTACGGCCTCATCGCGCTCGGCTACACCATGGTGTACGGCATCTTGCTGATGATCAATTTCGCCCACGGCGAGATCTTCATGATCGGCGCCTACGTGGGCTGGGGTGCCCTCACCTATTTGATCAACGCCAAGCTCGGCGGCCTGCATCCGATGTGGGTGTTGCCGGTGCTGTTGGCGCTGGCGATGAGTGTCGCGGGTTTGGTTGGCGTTACCTTGGAGCGCTTGGCGTACCGGCCGTTGTACCTGCGCGGCGGCTCGCGGTTAAGCCCGCTCATCAGCGCGGTGGGCGCGTCGATTTTTTTGCAGAACGCCGTGATGCTGACCCAGGGCGCGCGCATGAAGGTGTACATGACGGGACTTCTGTTCCCGCGCAGCTGGTACGTGCAATTCGCCGGCGTGCGTGTCTCGGCCTTGGTGCTGGTCATGACAGCGATAGCGCTTGCGCTGATGTGGCTATTGAATCTCTTGGTCCAGCGCACGACCCTGGGGCGCACTATGCGCGCGGTTGCCGAGGACCGCGAGGTGGCCGCCATCATGGGCGTGAACGTGCGCCGCGTGATCTCGATCACCTTCTTGCTCGGCTCAGCCTTGGGCGGGGCGGCGGGTGTACTGGTCGGTCTGTACTACACGCAGATTGATTTCTTCATGGGCTATTCGGCTGGCCTGAAGGCATTCACCGCCGCGGTGTTGGGCGGCATCGGAAACCTAAAAGGGGCCATGCTCGGCGGCATCGTGCTCGGACTCATCGAAAGCTTGGGCGTCACCTTTATCACTCCCGCTTACCGCGACGTGCTGGCCTTCGCGATCCTCATCCTGGTGCTGGTGTTTCGTCCCACCGGGTTGTTGGGCGAGAGCGTGCCGCAGGCGAACAAGGTCTGACCGACCATGCCGTTCGATCGCCGTCAACTTACGCTCGTGCTCGTGCTGGCCGCCGTCGCGCTCGCTGCGCCGTGGTTTGCGCCCAACGACTACGTGGTCGGCGTGCTGGCGCGTATTTGCTTGTACGCCACATTGGCGCTCGGCCTCAACATCGTGGTCGGTTTCGCGGGTCTGCTGGACATCGGCTACGTCGCCTTCTTCGGCATCGGCTCGTACTTCTACGCCTTTCTCGCCTCGCCCCACTTCGATCTGCATCTGCCCTTCTTGCTGACCTTGCCCATCGTGGTGGCGGCGAGCGCGCTCGCCGGCGTTCTGATCGGCGCGCCGACCTTGCGGCTGGGGGGCGACTACTTGGCGATCGTCACCTTGGGTTTCGGCGAGATCACCTACCTGCTGTTGCTTAACCTCGATCGGCCGATCAATATCACCAACGGCCCGAGCGGGATCATCAACATCGATCCGCCGCGGCTGGCGGGCTACAGCATGAGCCGCAACATCGAGTACTACTATTTGTTCCTGCTCGTGCTGGCGGCGATACTACTGGCCTCGCATCGGCTGCAGCACTCACGCATCGGCTGGGCCTGGCAGGCGATTCGCGAGGACGAACTGGCCGCCCGCGCCATGGGGATCAATACCCCGCTCGCCAAGCTGCAGGCTTTTGCCACCGGCGCGGCTTTCGCAGGCTTCGCAGGCGCGCTGCTCGCCTCCTGGCAGAAGTCGGTGTTCCCGGAGAACTTCTTGTTTACCGAGTCGATCAATGTGTTGGCGATGGTGATCATCGGCGGCATGGGCAGCCTCCCCGGCGTGGTTTTGGGCGCGGCGCTGATCGTCGCCTTGCCCGAGGTGTTCCGCGAGCTACACGCTTATCGGCTGTTGGTGTTCGGCCTGATGCTCATGGTGCTGATGATCTTTCGCCCGCAAGGCTTGCTGGCGCCGCGCGCTAGTCGAGCGAGAGACAGAGGGGTATAGGGCCAAACGCCTCATCCACACAGCGCTTGTAGCTACCTACACTACCTAGTACCCCTAAGGGGTCGGATTGCTCAGGCGCAGGTTGATCGGGACGCGCCCGCCCTGCGAGTCGATCACGTACATCTTCACCTTGGGCAGGATCTTCTCCATCGCTTCCAGGTAAATACGCTGCCGCGTCACTTGCGGCGCTTTCTGATATTCCGCCAACAGCGCGGTGAACCGATTGGCATGGCCGATCGCCTCGGCCACGCGCTGCTGCTTGTAGTTCTGCGCTTCGCTCACGGCGCGGTGCGCTTCGCCGCGCGCCTTGGGGATCTGGTCGTTTGCGTAGGCACGAGCTTCGTTCTGCACTTTCTCGCGGTCCGCCATCGCGTCGGCGACTTCCTGGAACGCCTGCGCGACCGCTTTGTCGAAGGTGATGTTCATGATATTGACCGACGCGAGCTGAATGCCGGCGCGATAGCGGTCAAGCGCGGCTTGTGTGTCGGTCTTGACTTTGGTTTGGATCGCGAGCCTTCCGGTCGTGAGCACCTCGTCGATCGACAGTGAGGCCACGGTCTGCGTGAGCACGCTCTGCGCGAGCTTGCTCACCAGCGCGGCCGGGGTTTCGACTTGGAACAAGTAGTCCGCCGGATCGCGAATCACGTACTGCACCACCAGTGCGATGCTCAGAATGTTGGTGTCGCCGGTTAGGAATTCGGCGCCGGCAGCGGCCTGCGCCGCGTCTTCTAGCGCGAAGCCTACGCCGACTTTCATGACCTTGGTGGTCTTCAGCACATCGACCCGCTCTACCGGCCAAGGCAGGCGATAGTGCATGCCGGGTCCGACGCGCGCGGCCACCGCGCCCAAGCGCCGAACCACCGCGTGCTCGTCCGCGTTGACCACATAGAAGCCCGAGACGAAGTAGCCGGCCAACAGCGCCAGTCCCAGCGCCAGCATCAGCCCGGTACGTCCGCCGCGACGCGATTCCGGCACGACGGGGGGCGGCGGCGCGCCTGTTGAATCGCCGATCATGGCAGCGCCGAGGTGCGGGTGGAAGCGGCCGATTGCGCCGCGGTCGTGTCACCGCGCTCGGGCCGCGGAGCCTGCTTCACTTGCTCGCCCGCGGCGTCCGGTTTCGACCGCGCGCGACTGGTTGCTTCTTGCCGATCCGGCGCGCGCAGCATCTCGAACACTTCCGCCTTAGCCGGCAGAAACAGGGTCGTACTCTCGTCGAGGATTTTTGCGTACGCCTGCAGGGTGCGCAAGAACTTGTAGAACCTGGTATCGCGAGCGAACGCTTCCAGATAGATGCGCGAGGCCTCGGCGTCGCCTTGCGCGCGCAAGCGTTGCGCCTCGGCGTAGCCCTGCCAATGGATGTTGCTGATCTCGCGATCGGCCTGAGCAACGATCTCTTTGCCCGCGAGCGCGCCGGCCGAGCGATACTCCATGGCGATCTTGCCCCGTTCGGCTTTCATGCGATCGAATACGTGCTCTCGATTCTGATCTGGCAGCGACAAGCGCAGAATGTCGACATCGAGAATCTTGATGCCGTAGTCAGCCTGCGCAAGGCGGGCGAGGCGCTCTCGAATCTCAGTCACGATCGACCCATATTGGCCGGCTCCTTGGTCGGTGGACACCAACGCCGAGGCGGGGTAGCGCCCGATGACGGCGCCGATCTCGGCGAGCGATGCATCCTGCAAGCGCATTTCGGCCGCTGCGCGTGTGGCGAGGGATCGGCGATAGTGCAACGGGTCACCGATTTGCCACGCCAGCAAGCTTTCCACCACGATGTTCTTCTTGTCCAGACTCAAGTACTCCGCCTTCGTCAAGGGCAAGGACATGAGTCGCCGCTCCAACCGCTCGACGCGATCGAAGGGTGCTTTCCAGTACAGACCGGGCGTCTCGATCGCGCGGCGGATCTCGCCGAAGCGTGTCACCAGCGCAAAGTCGGTCACGTCCACCACGAAACCGCTCGCGCTGAGCGCCCAGCCGGCGGCTATCAGCGCCGCGACCTTTAGGATGGCGCGCAAGCGGCGCTTGCGCTGCGGGAGCGACGAAAGCGCGTGCGCGCCCTCGTGCGCCGCTTCGCTCATTTCTTCTGACCCACGCCCGCAGGCTGCAACAGCCACATATCGAAGTCTTTCACTTCGCCTACGCCGGGGCGGACGAATTTCTGCACCCCGGGCAGTGCCTCTTCGATAGTCTCCAACTGCAGGCGGAACTTGGTCAACTCCGGTGCACGCCGGTATTCGTCCAGGCGCACGGCGAAGCCGCCGGCGTCGCCGTGCGCGCGCTGTATTTGCTCGCCTTTGAAGGCTTGCGCTTGTTCGAGCATCGCCGCCGCCTCGCCTTTGGCCTGATTTACGGTTTCGACGGCGAATGTGCGCGCGCGATCGACCGTGCGCAGTTTGTCCTCTTGCGCGCTCGCAACGTCGCGAAACGCATCGTGCACCTCTTCCGGCGCGTGAACGTAGAGCAGGCGAAACGTCACGACCTCCATGCCGACGCCCAGCCGATCGAGTTTCTGTTGCACGGCGCGCGCCACGCTGTGCTCCAAGTCGATGCGCGAGGCGGTGTAGATGGCGTCGATGCCGCTGGTGGCGACCGCCTCGCGCAGCGCGGCTCGCGTCACCGCGTGCACCAGCCGGTCGGGCTCGACGACGCGAAGCTCGGTCGCCAGAGGATCGGTTACGCGATACTGAATGACCGAGCGGAGATCGATCAGGTTGCCGTCGCCGGTCAGCAGCAACGGCTCTTCGGGCCCGGTGTCCTGCTGAAACCAGGTCGAGCGCGTGGCGATCGCTGCCGGCGTCGGGCTATTCCAGCCCGCCAAGGTCAACTGGTCGCGCCCACCCAGCGGGCGCGGCGGCGCTGCCTCGCGCGACCAGCCGAATTCGATGCGTCGCACCGTCTGTGCGGGTACCACGCGATGGGCGCCAAGCGGCCAGGGCAGGCGATAGTGCAGCCCGGGTTCCAGACGATCGGCGGCGATTCTGCCCATGCGCAGCTCAATGCCGATCTCGCCGGGCGTGACGGTAAAGATCCCGCTGCCCAAGTAGACGCCGACCAAGAGCGCCAAGCACGCCCACTTGAGGCGCCCCGCATCGAGCCACACGCCGCTCCAATTGGCGAGCTTGTCGCGCAGCCACAGCCACTCCTCGGGCACGTTGGCGCGGCGCATGCCGTAGATCAACAGTCCGATCATGACGACCGCGGAGGCGACTTTCGCCGGCTCGGGCAGTATCGTGGTCGCCTTGCCGAAGCTCGCCAGCGGGTCGATCTGCGAGTAGCGATACACGGCGTTCAGCGCGTAGCCGGCGGCGAGCGTTACCACTACGATCGAACCGAGATACAGCGCCATGATGCGCGCGCCGAGGAACTTGGTAAGGACCACTAAGCTGCCGATGTTGGTTGCCGGCCCCGCTAGCAAGAACACCAGCGCGGCGCCCGGGTTAAGGCCCTTGAGCACCAAGGTGGCCGCCAGGGGCGTGGACGCCGACGCGCAGGTATAAATCGGAATGCCGATCGCCAGCATGAGCAGCATGGAAATCAGTTCGTTGCCGAGATATTGCTCGAACAACGTGGCGGGAATAGCCGCCGCCACCAAGGCAGACAACACGATACCGAGCGCCAGCCAATAACAGGTGTCCTCCAGCAGGGTGAGCCCGTAGGCCAGAACCTGCCTTGGCGCGCGAGCGAGCGCGCCGCCGGCGGGCAAGCCGTGTG
Organism: uncultured Burkholderiales bacterium; assembly: GCA_964539965.1. GTDB lineage: Bacteria > Pseudomonadota > Gammaproteobacteria > Burkholderiales > JALYOK01 > CAZILI01. Next base: position 7,116 of record CAZILI010000001.1, read on the forward strand.
CGTGCGGGTGGTGATGCGCGTGCGCGTGGTCGTGTGCATGACCGTGCGGGTCGTGCGCGTGATCGTGAGCTTGCGCCGGCTCCGCGGGCGGCGCGCCGGCGCCGGGGACGCCTGGCATCCGCGGTACGCCGAAGAAGTTGGTCGCCAGCCCGGCGCAGATGGCGGTGACGACCGCCGCAACCGGACGAAACACCGTGATGATCGGATCCATGAGCGCATAGGTGAGGCTCACGGAATCGACACCGGTCTCCGGGGTGGCGATCAAGAAGGCTACCGTGGCGCCCGGTGTGGCGCCTTGGCGCTTGAGCGCGAGCGCGGTGGGCAGCACGCCGCACGAGCACAGCGGCAGCGGCGCGCCGACGGTGGAGGCCCACAGCACCGATTTCACCTTGCCGTGGCCGAACAGTTTCGACAGCCAGCGCTGCGGCACCAGTACGGCGAGCAGGCCCGCCAGCAGAAAGCCGAACAGCAAAAAGAGCGACGCCTCCCTGAAGATGTCCCAGGTTTGCCAAAGGATGCGCAGCAGAAAATCGATCATGCGGCTTGCGCGGGTGTCGCGTGCGAAAAAGAAAACGTCGGCCGCAACCTTCCCGCCGGCGGCGGGAAGGCGCGAGGCGACAGTGTTAGCGTTACTTCGGCAAGTACTTCTTGTCGAGAATGCATGCGACCGAGTATTGCGGATCGACCACGTTGGCGATCTCGAGCTCCGCCACCTGTCCCAGCAATTGCAGCGCTTCGAGCTTGTCGTAGCCGTAGTCCGCCACCAGCCAATTCACCATGTCGGTGCAAGCAAGACGCAACGCGTCGATCAGAGGACGCGTGCTGCCGATCGTCATGATCACTTTGTCGTTGATGAGCCGCGGCCAGCTGATCTTCTTGCCCTTGATGACTTTCACGGTGAATTTCACGTTGAACGAGGTCTCGATGGCGGCGCCGTCGATTTCGCCGTCGCCTTGCGCAGCGTGCCCGTCGCCCAGCATGAACAACGCGCCGGGCTCGGACACCGGGAACTGCATGGTGACGCCTTCGACCACTTCGTTGAAGTCCATGTTGGCGCCATGCGGGCCGGGAACCAGGGAGCTGATGCATTCTTTTCCGCCCGGTGCGGTACCGATCGTGCCGAAGAACGGCCGCAGCGGCACCTCGATCTTGCCGATCTTGCTGTTGGGCAGATCGAGCACGCCGACTTTCTTGCTCTTGTCGAGCTTCCAGATGAACAGCTTGTCCGGCACCGGTTGGGTGATCATGGCCGTCTTGTATTCGGGTGCCAGCGCGCCGAAGTAGGGAATCGATCCGCCCCAACCCCAATCGCGGTTCAGCTCTATCTTGTCGATCTTCACTTCGAGCGTGTCGCCCGGCTCGGCGCCTTCGACGTAGAACGGCCCGGTCTGCGGGTTCACGCGAGTCAGGTCGAGTTTGGGCGCCAAGGTCTTGTCGGTCGGTGAGAACGCGTCGCTAGAGGCGTCCTTGGTGCTGGTTACCACCGAGTCACCGGACTTAATGCGCAACACCGGTTGATGCGAGTAGCAATAGGTGAACTTCACGGTATCGCCGGGCTCGAACTTGTGCTCGGCCGCGAGCGTCGCCCCTCCCCAAGCGAGGGCGACCAGACCAGCGAACCCGGATACTGCGAGTGAAAGCTTGCGATGACTTCCGGACATGGCGCAAATCCTCCTCTATCAAAATTGGCCAGTTGCATCGAGGTGTGTAACGAACAGTGCTGCAGGATTATTTGGTCGCGCGCTCCTTTCCCGGCCCGAGGCCGGCGTTGACGGGGGCGCTGGCGCGCTCGTAGTGATTGCTGTCGTGCAGCAGACCGAAAAGATCGGAATCCGCCG
>CAZILI010000001.1:8963-36813 GCA_964539965.1 uncultured Burkholderiales bacterium
CAAAGTCGTTCCCTTGGGCAGCAGAGTCTTGGATGCCTCCATGGTGCGCAAGAAGCGATAGAACTCGGGCGCAGTGCCGAGCGTCTCGGCGTAAATGCGCGCGGCTTCACTCTCGCCCTCGGCCCGGTGTTGCTGTGCCACTTTGAGCGCTTCACTCAGGATGCGGCTCTTTTCGCCGTCAGCCGCGGCGCGCACTCTGATACCCGCTTCTTCCCCCTCCGAGCGGTACTTCATGCTGATACGTCCTCGCTCGGATGCCATGCGCGCATACACCCTGGCGCGATTTTGTTTGGGAAAGTCGAAGCTCGTCAGCGCCAGATCGACGATCTCGATGCCGTAGTCGCGGGCCGCAAGCTCTTTGCACTTGAGGGCAACTTGCTCGAGCAGGGCGGGCACGCGATAGGCTCCGGGTTCAACCGAGACGAACGCCGACAGCGCACTGCGCGCGATGGCAGCTCCCAACTCGGCAGACAGCACGTCGCCCAAGCGTGACTCGCCGCCTTCCTTGTCGAATACGGTTCGGAAGAAGCGGCCCGGATCGGCGATGCGCCAGGCGATCGTGCCCGCTGCGACCACCGGCGTCTTCTCCAGAGTCAGGAACTCGCTCGCCGGCGAGGTGTAGACGTTGAGCCTCGCATCGAAGCTGCGCACACCTTGATAGGGAAATTTGAAATGCAGGCCCGGTTCGCTCAACACCCGCACCGGCTTGCCGAACTCAACCACCAGCGCCTGTTCGCCCGCCGTGACGGTGAATGCGCTGAGCACTACGATACCCACGACGGCGAGCAAACCCAACCCGATGGCCACAGCGCGCAGTCGCGCTAGCCGGCTCGACCCTTGCGCGGAATCGATCGATCGAATCATCCTTGCCCGTGGCGCGCCAATTGAGACGGCGCTGCGCCGCTCCACGGCGGAACGTCGCGATTCGATTGTCAGCGGCGCTGCGCGTGGCTGTCAAGCCGAGCGACGCAGATGTGTGCGCTCAATGCAACCCGCTTGCGAGAAGTCGCGCTTCTCCCTCCAGTGTGCACTTAGATTGCCGCGATTCGATTGCAATCACCGTGCTCATACTCATCGAGTGGACGCCGTGGCGGCCGCGCATTATCCTGCCGGTCACGGGATTCCAGAGCAATCGTCGCCCAAAGGAGGAGAAATCATGGCGCTTTACGAACTGCGCACCTACACGCTGTATGTCGGCAAGATGAGCGAAGCGGTCAAGCTGTACACCGAGTTCGGCTACCCCGCCCTACACAGAAGCGGGCACGACAAGAAGTTGATCGGCTACTTCCAGGCGGACACCGGTACTATCAATCAGCTGATTCATCTTTGGAAGTTCGACGACGACGCCGATCGACGCGCGCATTGGGCCTCGCTCTATGCGAACAAGGACTTCATGGAGGGTTTCGCGGCCAAGTTTCGCCCGCTCGCGATGACACAGGAAGTTAAGCTGCTCACCGCCGCGCCGTGGGGCCCGCACCCGTAACTGTTCACTGCGCCGCGATCTCGTCAACGTGAACGAAAGGAAAGCCAATGGGAAGCATGATTGAATTGACGGCCGGCGACGGCCATCGGCTCGCGGCCTATCTTGCGCAACCACAAGGTGCCGCGCGCGGCGCGATCGTGGTCATTCAAGAGATTTTCGGCGTCAACAGCCACATCAAGTCGGTCGCCGACGGCTATGCGGCCGACGGCTATGTTGCGATCGCGCCGGCCATGTTCGATCGCGTGCAGCGCAATGTCGATCTCGGCTACAGCCAAGACGACATCGGTAAGGGCATCGCGCTCAAGAATCAGTGCCCGGTCGACCCTGCGATGAAGGATGCCGAGGCGGCCTGCAAGGCGGTCGCGCACGCGGGCAAGATCGGTATGGTCGGGTACTGTTGGGGCGGATTCTTGACTTGGATGGCTTCCGCCAAGCTGACGGGGCTTGCCTGCGCCGTGCCGTACTACGGCGGCGGCATTCTAGACAACGCCGATATCGAGCCGCGTTGTCCGGTCATGGCGCACTTCGGCGAGCGCGACGGCATGATCCCGGTGGACGGCGTGCGCAAGCTCATCGCGAGCCATCCTAAGCAGCAGATCTTCATCTACGCCGCCGATCACGGCTTCAACTGCGACCAGCGCGGCTCCTACGACGCGCCGAGCGCGGCGCTCGCGCGCCAGCGCAGCCTCGCTTTCTTCCGTCAGCACGTGGGCTAGAAGACGTCGATCTTAAGGTCGACCTTACCCCCTTCGGCGACTACACCGCCGTTGACGTCGACCTTGAGGACGTTTTCCGACTTGCTCCAGCTCTTGCCGTCGAGGCTGATGTATTGCTTGTAGATGTAGAGATTGCGCGACAGGCTCACCATCGCGGTCGACACCACGCGCTTGGAGAACAACGAGCCGTCGGTGACGAAACTCAACGGGAACTCTTTTCCTGCGGGGATGAAGACGATGTAGTCCTCTTGCTTGGGCGTTTGCGCGCCGATCTGCACGGTTGGAACTTGTTCGATCAAGCGGCTGGTCGGCCCGAAGTAGCCCTTGGGACCGACCCAGGTCGAGGGCTTCACCACGTTGACCACCGCGCAGCCGACGAGCGCGGTCGCGGCCAGGCATACAACTAACAAGACGCTTCGGTTTCTCATAGGCGAATCGCGATGTCGGTGAGCGTGCCCGCTCGATCAGCGGCGCAGCGCAGCAGTGTAACAGGCCTCGGCCGGAGCGCTCAGGCGGACAGGCGATCCAGCACGTTGCGCGTGATTTGCTCGACGAACAGATCCCGCCCCGCCAGCCCGTAGGTCCACTCAGTGCAACCGCAGTTGAACACCGTCGACTCGCCTTTGGTGTAGACGATCATCGCGGCCGTGCCGTAGCGATACTTCTCCAGCAGCGCCGGCGTGACTTTGCCTTCGAGCTGGCGCACGACCGCTTCCAGGTCACGCTGCCCCCAGAGGAGTTGGCGCTCGCTCGAAGGCCGCTCGCCGAGCGAGGCCGGCGCCAGCGCGAGAATCTGAGTGGTCTTGGGCGCGCCGTCCTTGCCGGTCGGGTAGGGCAGGCCGTCGCGCACCGTGTAGTCGAGCCCATCGCATTCGTAGCCGACGATCTTGTCCTTGTCGCCGAACACGTCGCCGTACTCGAGTCGGGTTCCGGCGAACACCCAATGGCCCGGCCGATACACCGTGTAGCCGCCGCTCGAGCGCGGCATGATGTATCCCTCGCGATGATAGCCCCCGCGCGTAAACGATAATCCGAACGTCGAATTCTCCGGCCGTCCGACCTTGGGGTGCGACCACAGGCCGGTCAAGTACTTCTCGTTCTTGCTACCCCACACGGGATCCCACTCCGGCACATACTTGTAGCAGACCATGTCGTTGCCGTCGTTTTCGATCCGCACTTGCCAGAACGCACCGTTGCCGATAAAGAACGCCGCGTTGCCGCCGGCGGCGATGAATTCGTCGACCACGTCGCGCTCCTTCCAGCTCCAGTACTCATCGTGGCCGACGGTCAGCAGCATGCGGTAGCCGCGCGCCGTCTCGGGATGAAAGTCCAAGTCCGTCTGCACGCAGTAGTCGAGCGTGTAGCCCGCCGCCTCGGCCCATTGCACGAACACTGATTCCCAATTGTGAAATCCACCGCCGCGCGTCCAATGGTGATAGCCGAGTTCCACGGTGCGCGGAAATCCGTCCAGCAGCGGTGTCTCGCCGAATCCCGGCGTGCCGGTGTTGATGTTGCGCGCGGTGTTCGGCGCTTTGTACAAGAGGCCGCGCTGCCACGGACGCTGGAACGACAGCCGCGGCGCGATCGCGCTGTCGTCGCTCGAATACATGCATCGCCCGCCGAAGTGGTTGTACGCCGTGTAGGTATTGGTGGACAGGACCATCAGTATCTTGCCGCTACGCCGCCTGGCCGGCGCGCGCACCACGAAGAAGTGCTCCCATTCGAGCGCCCCGCCGCGCTCGTCCTGCGCGCGCAGGCGCACGAGGTAGAAGCCCGAGCGCCACTCGAGCGGGACGCGCAGCTCGAAAGTAACCGGCCAGCCGCACCCCTTGGCGTAGGCGTCCTCCGGTGTCGCGTGGTACGAGCCGCCTATGCCGCTCTTCTCCCACACCCGCTCGCGCTTGGCGCCCACACGCTCGATTGCCATCTCGAAGCGGGCGGCCGAGGTGCAGACGTGGAACTTGACCGCTTCGCCGGGCAGGTAGCTCAGCCGATCGGTGTAGCACCAAATGCCGCTCGCGCCGGGGATGCCGAGTCGGTCGTTGTCGGTGCCCACGAGCTTGATGATCGGGCTCCGAATGACCGTAGGCGGCACGTAGGATGCGCCGCCGGGGCGCGGTTGCATTGGCTCGTCGGGCTGCTTACGCGGCATGGTCAGCGGCGCGGCGAGTTGTGTCCCCAGAACAAAGGCGCGTCGCCCGCCTTGCTCTTGGCGATCTCCTCCAAGTACTTGGCGGGCGCCATCTCGTATGCGTACGCATTCAACTTTGCCAACAGCTCCTTCACCCGATCGGGATAAGCGTCGGCCTTGTTGTTGGCCTCCTCCGGATCATTGGCGATGTCGAACAGCTCGTACTTGCTCGGCAGCGCGGCGCGCACGATCAGCTTCCATTCGCCCGCGCGCAGCGCGCCGCCGAAGTCCTCGACGTTGAGCAAGACTTCCTGGCGCGGGCTCAATTGCGCCTCCGCCAGAGTCGTCCACGCATCCAAGCCGTCCGGCTTCTTGGCTTGCTCGAGTTTCGCGCCGGCGAGCGTCAACAAAGTCGTGTACATATCGGTCACGTGCAGCATGTGCACGACCACCGTCTTCTCTTTGATCTTGCCTGGCCAAGAAGCGAGCGCCGCGACCCGCACGCCGCCTTCGTACAAGCTGCCCTTGCCTTCGCGGTACAGGTCGTTGTCGGCGCCGATCTTCTTGACGTCGCCGTCTCCGGTGGCGAATTTCATAGGTAGCGCGCCGCCGTTATCGCTATGGAACACGATCAACGTCTCTTGCAGCATGGCTTTCTTTTCTAGCGCGGCGGTCACTTGACCCACCGCCTCGTCGAGCGCGGCGACGCCCGCCGCGTAGCCCGGGCCGGCCTCGCCCGCCTCTGCCGCGGGCGAGGGCAGGGAGAGCAACAGAAACAGCGGTTGTTTGCCGTCGTGCTTGCCAATGAGCGCAACCGCGTCCTTCGTCAGCAGCGTGGTGGCCACGCCTTCTTCTTTTGACGCCTGCTCGCCGCGCCGCCAATCACCCTTGCCGCCCTTGCCGAGGCGATAGTCCGCGCCGCCGGCAAGGCTGCCGTAGAAGTAGTCGAAGCCGCGGCGGGTCGGCCAATACTCCGGCTTGGCGTGACCCAGTTGCCACTTGCCGACGAGAGCGGTCTTGTAGCCCACTTCCTTGAGCGCTTGCGCCAGAATGCGCTCTTCGCTCGGCAGGCCGAATTGGCTCTGCGGCAAGATCGACAGGGTTTGCAGGCCGTAGCGCATGGGATAGCGCCCGGTCATGAGCGCGGCGCGGGTTTGACTGGAGTAGGGCTGCGCGTAGAAGGCGTTGAGCACCGCGCCGCCGGCCGCGAGTTTGTCGAGGCTGGGCGTGGCGACTTTGCCGCCGTGAAAGCCGACGTCTTTCCAGCCGAGATCGTCGGCGAGAATGTAGACGATGTGCGGTTTGTCGGCCGCGCTCACCGGTGCGGTCCACGCGAGCAGCGCGAAGGCGCAGGCACATGCGAACGGGCCAATAGTCCGTAGAGGTCGGGTCATTTTCCTGCTCCGCAGTTTTTGCCGGCGCGACCAGCTTCCGGGCGAGGGTCGTATGTTAGTATTTTCCCCGCCATGTCGGATTCTGAACTGCTCGCCCAACGCCTAAGGCAGCTCGCGCGGCGGTTGCATCGCAATCGCCTGTCGCGCGAACTTGCAACAGCGGGGTGCTGGCTATTCGGCGCGCTGCTAGTCTATCAAATCCTCGGCGGTCTGATCACCGCCGCGCCCGTCCTCGGCGCGCTGCGCGCACTATGGCTGTTGGCGCTGGTCATGATCGCGCTGTTCTATCTGGTGCGGCTGTCGCGTCCGACCACCTTGGCTGCTGCGGCCGCGGTTGCCGATGAGCGCGCGCACCTGAAAGACGAGCTGAAGACCGCGCAGTGGTTCGCGCGTGAAGGCACGGACTCACCGCTGGCGCTCTTGCAGCTCCAGCGAGCGCTGCGCTCGGCGCAGAGCCTCGACCCGCGCGCCGTGGCGCCGCCGCATTGGCCGCGCAGTCTTCCGATCGCGCTGGCGCTCGCCCTCACGGCAGCAGGTCTCGCGCTACTGCCGCCCAAGGCGACCCACCTTGGTCTGCGCGCGTCAACCGCGTTGGCGGCGAGCGAGGCGCTCGCCGCGCCGCGCGGTCATGCGCGAGCTCTGCTGCCGGCAACCGGCCTCGCCTTGCCTACCGCTGAAGCGGACGCGCGAGAGCAGCAGGGCACGACAGAATCCCCGGCGAGCGGTGCCGCTCAGCCGCGGGGCAGCGATGCCGCGCCGGAGCGAACCGGCACCGGCGGCGCTTCGGACGCTGCGTGGCGCCGGCTCGATGCCATGGCGCGCTCGCTGGAAGGCTCGAGCGAGGGGGCGGGGCTCGCGGCCGCCATTCAATCGCGCGACGCGGCGCGCGTGGCCGAACTCATGCAAGAGTTGCAACACAAGCGCAGCCTCGCCCGGGCGCAAGCCAATCTGATCCCGCACGGCGAACAGGTGAAGGCCGAGTCCGACCGCGGCGTGATGGCGGCATTGCAGTCGCTTTTTAGCGACGAGAAGTTCGCCAAGCAAGCCGAGTCGATCGAGGCGAGTGAAGACGAGCTGCAACGCGCTGTCAACATCGCGCAAAAACTCGATGAAGACGGGCGTCCGCGCGTGAACAACCCGGCCCAGCACACCGTCGACGAGCAGCCCGCCGCGCCGGACGATCGGGCCGTGCCGTTGTCGAGCTATGGGCCGCGCCAGGCGGCGCGCGGCCGCGGCGAAGGGGGCGAGCCGGCCGGCACCACCAACGTCGAGGGCGGCGCCATGGGGCGTCGCATTAGCCAGAGCCAAGCCGGCGCAGGCGGCAGCCCGAGCGGCAGCGAGCAGGGCGGGTCGCGCAGCGAACTGGGCGCTGACCCCGTGTTGGGCAAGCAGACTTTGCGCTTGGACGTGCAACTGCAGCGGTTGAAGATCGAGAGCGGCAATGACTCGAGCGAGGCGCAGGGGCTTGCCGACCGCGTCTATGCCGCCACGCGTGCTCAGCGCGCTAGCCTTGCCTATCAAGCCGGCGTGCGCGAGGCGCGTTACGCCAGCGAGCAAGCAACCAGTGGAGAACAGGTGCCGTTGACCTATCGCGACATCGTCAAGGACTATTTTCTAAACCTGCGGCAGAAAGAAGAATGAATCCAGCGGATATCGAGCGGCACATCGAAAGCTTCCAACGCAAATTTCGCACGGCATGCGAAGAAGTGGGCCGCGTCATTGTCGGCAACGACGAGGTCGTAGAAGGCATCATCACATGTTTGCTCGCGCGCGGGCACGGTTTGCTCGAAGGCATACCGGGCGTAGGCAAGACCAAGCTGGTGCAAACCGTCGCCGACGTGCTGCACCTCAAGTTCTCGCGCATTCAATTCACACCTGACCTCATGCCGGGCGACATCGTCGGCAGCAACGTGCTGCGCGAAGGCGAGCGGGGCGAGAAGGTGTTGCAGTTCCAACCCGGGCCGGTGTTCGCCAATCTCATCCTCGCCGACGAAATCAACCGCGCCACACCGAAGACGCAGTCGGCGCTGCTGGAAGCCATGCAAGAGAACAGCGTCACGGTCGGCAAGGTGACGCATGCGCTGGAACAGCCGGTATGCGTGTTGGCGACGCAGAATCCGATCGAACTGGAGGGCACCTATCCGCTGCCCGAAGCGCAGCTCGATCGTTTCTTCTACAAGCTCAAGATGGGCTTTCCGCCCATGCAGGCGCTGCACGACATCCTCGACCGCACCACCAAGCAAGAGCAGCCAACGGTCGAGCGCGTGCTCGACCGAGGCGAGATACTCGAGATGCGCGAGACGGTACGCAGCATCCCGATCGCGCGCCCGGTGCAGGACTACGCCATCCGCATGACTTTGGCCACGCATCCCGACAGCGAGTACGCGCACGATTTGGTGAAGAAGTACGTGCGCTACGGCTCGAGCCCGCGCGGCGCGCAGGCTTTGGTGCTCGGCGCCAAGGTGCGCGCGCTCATCAACAACCGCGTCTACGTCGCGACCGAGGACATTCGTTCCGCCGCTTTTCCCGCTTTGCGCCACCGCATGCTGCTTAACTACGAGGGCGAGGCGGATCAAGTCGACGTCGATAGCATTGTCGCCGGCATCGTGCAGACCCTGCCCACGCCGAAGGAGTAGGCGAGAAGTTGCTCTTGCCGCTCGTGGAGGCCATGGCCGGTGCGCTGAGCGCACCCTACCCGACATCGATGCTCCGTTACGCCCCGCACAGGGTGCGTCCCACGCACCGTTTCACCGCCATTCGGTGCGCAGGGCGCACCGTACAAGACGCCACTCTCAGGGCACCGCGCATAGGGTGCGTCCCACGCACCAGCGCGCGGTCATTCGGCGTGAATATGCTTCTGGCATGGTTGATCCTGTTAGGTGCGCTGGCGCAGCCCGCGGCTGCGGCAGACAAGCGCTACGGCCCGGGAGTGAGCGACACCGAAATCAAGATCGGCCAGACCATGCCCTACAGCGGTCCGGTATCGGCGTTCGCCACGATGGGCAAGGCCGAGCTCGCGTACTTCAAGATGATCAACGAGCAAGGCGGGGTCAACAGACGCAAGATCAATTTGATTTCCCTCGACGACGGCTATTCTCCGCCGCGCACGGTCGAGCAAACGCGCAAACTGATCGAAGCCGAGCAGGTGTTATTGCTGTTTAGCTCCTTCGGCGCGCCCACCAACACCTCAGTGCTCAAGTACGCCGCGAGCAAGAAGGTGCCGCAACTGTTCATCGCCGCGACCGGGCTCAAGTGGGGCGACCCCAAAGCGCTGCCTTGGACGATGTCGGTGTTTCCCAGCCAGGCGACCGGCACCAAGGGATTCGTGCGGCACATGTTTCAGAGCAACCCCGCGCCGAAGATCGGCGTGCTCTATGCCAACGACGATTTCGGCAAGGAGTATCTGTCGGCACTGCGCGCGCACCTGGGCGAGCGAGCCGCGCGTCTCGTCGTCGCCGAGCAGGCGTACGAGTCGACCGATCCCACCGTGGACACTCAAATCGTCGCCTTGAAGGGATCGGGCGCGGACGTATTCTTCAACTTCGGCTCGCCCAAATTCGCCGCCCAAGCTATCCGCAAGGCCCGCGACATCGGCTGGAACCCGCTGCAGTTCATCGCCTACAGCGCGACCTCGCTTACCGGCGTGTTGCAGCCGGCTGGCCTAGACAAGTCGGTCGGCATCGTGTCGGCGGCGTACTTGAAAGATCCGGCCGATCCGCAGTGGAAAGACGACCCTGCGGTTCAAGCATGGTTCGCCTGGATGAAGAGGTATTACCCGGAAGGCAGCCTTGCCGAGATCTACAACGTGTTCGGCTACACCGCCGCGCAAGCGCTGGTGCACGTGCTGAAGCAGTGCGGCGACGATCTCACGCGCGAAAACGTGATGCGCAAGGCCGGCGCCCTAGATAATCTCCAGCTACCCCTGCTGCTGCCGGGGATCGCGTTTCGCACCAGCGCGACTGACTACGATCCGGTTAAGCAAATGCAGCTCATGCGCTTCGACGGCAAGCAATGGGTGCTGTTCGGCGAGATCGTCGACTAACCATGGCCGATTTTCTCCTCAGCCAAGAGTTTCTGCGCCGCCTGGATCGCTTTCGCCTCGCGCCGAACGAACCCGCGCGAGGCCACCTCAAGGGCTTGCATCGCTCGAACCGCACCGGCTCGGGCATGGAGTTTCACGACTACCGGCCGTACAGCGAAGGCGACGATTTCAAGAGCGTCGATTGGCACACCTATCTGCGGCTGGACCGCCTGATCGTCAAGCTGTTCGTCGAAGAGGCTGACCTGCCGATCTATTTGTTCTTGGACGCGAGCGCGTCCATGGCGGTGGGCACGCCGAGCAAGTTCGAGTACGGGCGTAAGGTGGCGGCCGCGCTTGCTCACATCGGCTTCATCAACATGGACCGCGTGAGCCTGATCGCCGTGGGTGAGGGGGTCGCGAGCGAGCTGTCGGGCCTACGCGGCAAGAGCCAAAGCTGGCCGGCGTTCGAATTCCTGCGCAAGCTCGAGGCGCGGGGCGCCACCGATTTAGAGCGCGCCTTCAAGCGCTACTTCGCGATCCCGCGGGCCAAGGGACTGATCGTCGTGATCTCCGATTTTCTCGACCCGGCGGGTTTCGAGCCGTCTCTGGCGGTGCTGCGCCATCTGCGCCAAGACGTGTTGCTGCTGCATCTCATGTCGCCCGAGGAGCTTGCCCCGCAAGCGGGCGACGAAGTCGAACTGGTCGACGCCGAGGACGGCAGCGCGGTGCGGCATCGACTCACGCCCGCCTTGATCGCCGACTATCGCCAGGCGGTCGAGCAGCATTGCCAGGCGATCGACCGATTCTGCGCCCGCCACCGATGGGCGTACGTGCGCGCGGTGACCGATTCGAGCTTCGAGGACTTGGTGCTGCACGCGCTGCGCAAAGAGGGGCTGATTCGGTGAGATTCTTGGCCTTTTCGCCGCCGGCGGCATACGCGCTCCTGGCCGGGGTGGCGGCGCTGGTAGTCCTGCTTTACTTGCTGCGCGCGCGTCCGCGCCGCATGGTGGTCGCTTCCAATCTGATTTGGCGCCGGCTCGCCGAACAAGGCAGGCGCCCGCGTGAACGCTGGCGCTGGCTCGTTTCTCTCGCCCTGGCGCTGGCGACTGCGCTTAGCGTCGCGCTGGCGCTGACGCGGCCGGAAGTCGCCGCGCTCACCGGCACAAGCAAGCAGATCGTGCTGATCGTGGACGACTCCGCTTCGATGGCCACCCGCACCGGCGGCGGCGCCACCCGCTTAGCGCGGGCACAAGCGCGCGCACGCGACATCTTGCGCAGCGCGGGTGTGGCGAGCGAATTCATGCTGCTCGACACGATGGGTTATGCCGGCGTCGCCGGTTGGGTCGACGCGAACGCCGCGCGTGCCGCGCTCGACAAGCTGCGCCCTATCACGATCGGCACGCCGCGCCTGCCGCCGCTGCCGAGCGCGAGCGATGCGCGCGTCGAAGTCTACTTTCTGACCGACGGCGTGGCGGCGCTGGAGCCGCCCGCCGGCGTGCGCGTCGAGTCGATGTTCGAGGTCGCCGACAACGCGGCGATTGCTGCGTTCGATGCGCGCGCGCTACCGCGCGACCCGACTCGCTACCAGGCGTTCGTGCAGGTGTTCAACGCTTCCAAGGCCGAGCGGCGCGTGAGTCTGCGCTTGAGCGGCGGTGCTCAGTACGAGGCGACGCGCGAACTGGTGATTCCCGCCGGCTACGCGCTCAACGAGATCTTCGACGTCAGCGAATTCGCGGGCGGCGTGCTGCGCGCCAACGTGGCGATGGCGGGCGACGCGTTCGATTTGGATGACAACGCGTACGCCGTCGTCATGCCGCACGCCGCCAAGCGCGTGTTGCTGGTGAGCGCGGGCAATCGGCCGCTGGAGGACTCGCTCAAGTTGTTGCCCGGAGTGAGCTTGACGGTCGCCAAGCCGGCCAACTACTCGCCGGCCGCGAACTTCGACGCCTATGTATTCGATCGCTACGCCCCGGGCGAGCCGCCGCCAGCGGGCGCGCTCTTGTTTCACGCAGGTGCTGTCGCCTGGACCACCGCACCGGCGGCCGAAGCCAAGCGTCCCGAGATCACGCGCTGGGATGAAGCGCATCCGCTGGCGGCGAGCGTGTCGTGGCGCGACATCAAGCTGGAGCGCGCGGCGCTGTTGCCCCTCGATGCTGCAGGCGCGCGGCCGCTGGTGATCGCGAAGGGCGCGAGCGAAGGCGCCGTGGTGAGCCTCGCCTCAGCCGGCACGCGCCGCGTCGAAGTCGGCTTTGCCTTGCCAGAATCCAATCTCGCTCTGCAGTCGGGGTTCCCGGTGTTTCTCGCGCGCGCGCTCGACTGGCTGGCACTGCAGCCCGAACCGCAAAGCAGCGAGTTGGGCAGCGTGGAGGTCGCGCTCGCCAACGCGCAGGTCACCGACTTGGACGGCAAATCGGTGAGTGCGGTGCAGGCCGGTCAGCGTACCTTGTTCTTCGCCGACCGTCCCGGCGTGTTTACTCTCAGCAACGGGCAAGGTCGGCTGCAAGTGGTGGTGAATTTGCTCGAGCCGCATCTATCCGAAATCAACCGCAGCCGGTTCGCCGATGCGGCAACGCCGGCGCCGACCGCGCTGCCGGTGCCGCGCTGGCCGGTGGAACTCGCGATGTTGCTGTTGCTGCTCGCCGCGATCTTGCTCGTGGTCGAGTGGATCACTTACAGCCGGCGTATCACGGTGTGAGTCTTGGGCGTACCTCCGATACTATATGAGGTACCGGCCTGTGCTCCGCACACACACTAGCGATAGAGGCATATACCCCCGTGCCATCGCCGTTGATCGGGGTGGCGCGGCATGGCTGAGCTAGGTTACGCGCAACCTTGGCCGCTGTGGCTGTTCGCGCTGTTGCCGCTTGCCTGGTTGGCGGTCTGGCGTCACCGCACCCCGCTTAGCCGCCTCCGCTTAGGCGTCGCGCTTGCGCTGCGCTCAGCGGCGTTCGCTGCGGTCGTTCTCGCCCTCATGCGACCGTACTTAGAGCGCGGCCTGCACGACGTTTCGGTGGTGTACGCGCTCGATGTGTCGAGCAGCATCGCGCCCGATTTCGCGCAAACGGCGCTCGCCTGGATGGAGGAGGTCAATCGCAAGGCGCAGCCGGCGCAGGCGCGCTACCTCGCTTTCGCCGGCGGCGCGAAGTTGTACGACACGCTGGAAGCGCTCAAATCGACGGCGGTGACCTCGCGTAGGCAGGACGCGCGCGAGGGCGTCGTCTACCAAGGCGCCAGCGATCTCGAGCGCGCGCTCGATCTTGCGCAGTTCGGCTTCGCTTCCGGCTATCCGAAGCGGCTGGTGTTGCTGAGCGACGGCGCGCAAACCGAAGGCGACGCGTGGCGAGCACTGCCGAGGCTGCGCGCGCAGCGCGTGCGCGTATTCGCGCTGCCGGCGCAGGCGGCGGTGAATCGCGACGCCTGGATCGAGGCGTTCGAAATCCCGGCCGGCGTGCGCGTGCAAGAGCCGGTGTCGGTGGGCGTGCGCGTGGCGGCCATCGGACTGGAGCGGGCGAATGTCATCCTCAAGCGCAACGGCGAAACCATAGGCAGTCAAGACGTGCCGCTCGCCGCCGGCACCGCCGAGGCGCGCTTTGCGGTGACGTTCGCACAGGTCGGCGAGAGCGTGTTGGAAGCCCAGGTGGTGGCCGAGCGCGATCAAGTGCCGGACAACAACGCGCTCAGCGAGTCGACGTGGGTCGGCGCAGCGCCCAAATTTCTGTACGTGGAAGGCGCACCGGCCAACGCGCGTTACTTGCGCGATGCGCTGCGCAAGCAAGGCATCGAGGTGAGCGTGGTCGAGGCGAAACGGCTCGCCGAAGCCGCTGCCTACGAGGGGCAAGACGGCGTCATTCTGAGCGACATTGTGCCCGATGCGTTGAACGACGCGGTTACGCGCCGGCTCGAGGGGTTCGTGCGCGAAGGCGGCGGGCTCATCTTCGCCGCCGGGGAGAACACCTACGGCAAGGAGGGTTTCGCCAAGAGTCGGCTCGAGAAGCTGTTGCCGGTGCGCTTCGAGGCCGAGCGCAAGCGCAAGGAACTCGACCTGGTGCTGCTCATCGATCGCTCCTTCAGCATGCGCGGACAGAAACTCGAATTCGCCAAGTCGGCGGCACTGTCGACCCTGGATCTATTGGAAGAGCAACACCGGCTCGCGGTGATTGGCTTCGATTCACAGCCGCATGAAGTCGTGTCGTTGGCGCCGGTAGGCAACAAGCGGCGCGCCGAGGATTCGATAAGCAGCATGTCGGCAAGCGGTCAGACCAATGTCTTCACCGCACTGTGGCACGCGCAGCGCATGCTGCAGGACTCGCAAGCCAAGACCAAGCACATGATCCTGCTGTCGGACGGCAACACCGCCGAGCCGGGCAAGTCCGCCGACTCGCGCACCGCGGCCGTCATGGCCATGGTACGCAAGGCGCGCGGCTTGCCGCCGGAAGCGGAGCCTGCCCCGCTTACCGGCGCACCCGGCGGATTCGCCGAGCTTGCCGAGCTGCTCGCCGCCCAGGGCGTCACCTTATCGACGGTCGCCATCGGCGAGGAGCCCAACCTCGAACTGATGGAGAATCTCGCGCGCTGGACCAAGGGCAAGAGCCATGTCGCCAAGAGCGAAGCGGAGATTCCGTCGCTGTTCATCGGCGAAGCGCGCCGGCTGCTCGGTGAGGCCATCGTCGAAGAGCCGTTCCGGCCGACGGTCAAGTTCGCCAACGAGTCGATCGCCGGAATCGATTTCACCCGCGGGCCGCCGCTGCGGGGTTTCGTGCTCGGGCGATCCAAGCCGTTTTCGGAAGTGCTGCTGGAAGCCAAGGATCATCAGCCGCTGCTGCTGCAGACGCATCACGGCTTGGGGAAGACGGTGGCTTTCCTGTCCGACGTGAAGAATCGCTGGGCTGCGGATTGGCTCGGCTGGCCGGGCTACGGCAAGCTGTGGGCGCAGGTGGCGCGCGAGGCGATTCGGCGCGAGGCGAGCGAAGCCTTGGCGCTGCGAGTCGAGCGCGAGGGCCGCCAGGCTATCCTCTCGTTGGACGCTCTCACAGCTAAAGGTCAGTACCGCAACGAGCTGCTGCCCAGGGTTCAAGTGCGCGCGCCCGACGGCGTCGAGTCGGACGTGCTGTTGCGCCAAGTGGCTCCCGGCCGCTACCAGACGCGCGTTCCGCTCGAACCGCTCGGCTCGGCGCCCTACCGCTTTAGGCTGCTTGAGGCGCCTGGCTTGACCGCGGCGGAACTAGCCCGCGCGCTGCCGCGCAGTTTGGGCTATGCGCAGGCCGACGAGTACCGGGTGCGCGCCAATGCGCATGATCTGTTGCGCGGTCTCGCCGAGCGCACCGGCGGCAAGTTTGCACCCAAGCCCGAGGAAGTGTTTGCCGACTACGGCGACGGCGCGCGGGTGAGGCAAGCCTTGTGGCCGTATTGCGCTGCCGCAACGTTGGTCTTGCTGCTGCTCGAGTTGCTAGTGCGCCGGCTGCCGCACCGACGCGCTCGTTTTTCCGTTGACAAGAGGGGACTTTCTGGTTACGTTGAGAGCGCACCTGAGCGCCTGGCTGCGGTAGGGTAAGCCTGGGTGTTGGAGGAAGAGCGCCGGCCGAGTCCGTTTTCTGCCAAGAAACTCGGTCGGGCCTTGTCAATAAGCGCAAGAGGAGGAGTCATCACATGAGGCAAGTCAAGCACGCGGCTGTCGGCGTGTTTGGGGCGACATTGCTTGCCGCCGCTTCGTTCGCGTTTGCCCAAGCGGGCAACGAGTGGACGACCTACGGTGGGGATCATGCAAATACGCGCTACAGCACGCTGGATCAAATCAACACCGGCAATGTGGGCAAGCTCAAAGTGGCTTGGATGCACTCGCTGGGCACGACCGATACGCAACAGTCCACGCCTCTCGTCGTCGGTGACACCATGTACGTCACCAGCTCGACCGGGCCCAAGTACGTGTTCGCGCTCGATGCCAAGACCGGCAAGCAAAAGTGGAAACACGAGCCGGAGCTGCCGAACGACTACATGGCGACGGTTTGCTGCGGTCTCGATAATCGCGGCGTCGCCTACGCCAACGGCATGGTGTTCTTCGGCCGCTTGGACGCGCGACTGGTCGCGCTCGACGCCAACACCGGCAAAGAGGTGTGGAACGTCGAAGTGATGGATTACAAGAAGGGCCATGCCATCACCTCGGCACCGTTGATCGTCAAGAACATGGTCGTAACCGGCATCGCGGGTGGCGAGTACGGCATTCGCGGATTCATTCAGGCGTTCGATCAGAAGACCGGTAAGTCGGTATGGAAGAGCTACACCATTCCCGGCCCCGGCGAGCCCGGCAACGACAGCTGGAAGGGCGACTCCTGGAAGACCGGCGCAGCCTCGACGTGGGGTGTGGGTTCGTACGACGCCAAGCTCAACGCCATTTACTGGTCGACCAGCAACGCGGGTCCCTGGGGCGGCCACGTGCGCGGCCCGGATTCCATGGACTACGGCAAGTTCAGTAATCTGTGGACGGCTTCCCAGCTTGCGTTCGACGCCGATACCGGCAAGATCAAGTGGGGCTACCAGTACACGCCGCATGACGTGTGGGACTACGACGGCATCAACGAGGCCGTGCTGGTTGACCTGAACATCGGCGGCCAGAAGCAGCCGGCGCTGATGCACGCCGACCGCAACGGGTTCTTCTACGTCATCAATCGTGACACCGGCAAACTCTTGTCGGCCGAACCTTTCGTGACCGTCAACTGGGCCACCAAGGTCGACCTCAACACGGGCCGTCCGGTGGAAGCGGCGAACAACGAGAAGCGCCCGCAGCTCGGCAAATGGGCGCGCAACGTGTGCCCGAACCTGATCGGCGGCAAGAACTGGCCGCCCATGTCGCATAGCGCGCAGACCGGCTTGACCTATCTGCCGGCGTTCAATATGTGCATGGACATCGCCACCAAGCAAGAGGAATACACACCGGGCAAGTTCTACCTCGCCTCCGAGTTCAACTTGGACATGGCCGGCGCGTCGGGCGCGAACTTGGGCGAGTTCATCGCTTGGGATCCGGTCACCAACAAGAAGGCCTGGAGCATCAAGGAAGATCTGCCCTTCGTGGGCGCCGCCATGTCGACCGCGGGCGGGCTGGTGTTCTACGGCACGCAAGCCGGCGACGTGAAGGGCGTGGATGCCAAGAACGGCAACATCCTGTGGCAGTTCAAGGTGGGCACGGGCGTCATGCAAAGCCCCATGACCTACTCCATCGGCGGCAAGCAGTATCTCGCCGTGGTGGGCGGCCGCAGCATCGGCCCACCCTCGTTCTTCGGCAAGATCGGTGAGCGCGTGATCGCGGCAAGTCCGCCGGGAGGCATCCTGATCGTGTTCGAGTTGGGCAGCTAGAAAAAGCGTCTACCCAACGCGAAGTCTTGCGTTGAGTGAAACGGCGGGGCGTGGCCCCGCCGTTTTGCATATGAGACCTGACCGGAGAATATTGTGAGTGAGCGTTTGAAGCCGATGCTGCGCGGCGCCGTGATCGCGGCAGCGCTGTGTGCCGTCGTCCCGACCTTCGCCGAGGAGACGGCGGCCGATGTCAAAAACCCGTTTGAAGGCCGCGCCGACCTGGTCGGCGAGGGCCGCAGCCTGTTCAATCAATACTGCTCGCATTGCCACGGACCGGACGCCGTGCAAGGCGAGCGTCCGCGCGACCTGCGGCGCTTGAAGATCCGTTATCGAGAGAACGTCACCAACGTTTTCTGGACCACTATCAACAACGGCCGTATGGACAAGGGCATGCCGGTCTGGAAGGAGGCGATTCCCGACGACATCAAGTGGCGCATTTTCACCTTCTTGCAGACCATCCAGGCCGAACCGTAAGACGGCGCGTAGAGGCTTTCGCGTCACCTTGTTAGAATCCGTCTCGCGTCGAGCGTTCGTGCGCCGGCGCGGCCTACAGCCCGAATGGTGGAATCGGTAGACACAAGGGACTTGATGTTGAATTGAGCCCGCACGAGGAAACTCGTGCGGTGACGCTCCTCAAAGTCGGCGAACGCTTCGAACGCACCCGGTGCCAACGCCGAGCCAAGCCAGCCGCCAGGCTGGAAGGTGTAGAGACTAGACGGGGAGGCGCTAACGGCGACGAGCCCACGCGCAAGGCATAGTCCAGCGCCCAAACGTGCTCCGCGCACGGCCGCGAAAGCGGTAGCGGTGACGAAAATCCCTCGGCCCTAAACGGCCGTGCCGGTTCGAGTCCGGCTTCGGGCACCACACCTCTTACCAGCAGGTCCCTCCAAACTAAGGTTTTACCTATTATCTATGAGGATTGTCCGATGCTGGCCCGACGAATCCATCGAAATCCGGGGTCTTCAGGGGTATGCTTGGGGGTATGGACGCCACGAGTCATGATTCCGTACCCCCCTCGTATCAATTTACCTTGTCGGCTGACACTTGCCTCGCTCGCGTACGCAACGGACAGTACGTCCGAGAACGAACCCCTACTTCCGACTGGATGGCGAGAACTTAAGCCTGTTAACAAGGCGCTTCCTGGAGGCTTCTTCGCGGGCGTCTTTACGGATGGCCGAGAGGTAGTAATCGCGATCGGGGGATCGCAGTTCGAGCACATTCTGATGGATCCCAATGCTTGTCGTTGATGCCGTAGGCACGCGACCGACTGCCGCCGAGGTTGCCCACTTCCTCGACGAAGTACGCCGGTCGGGAAGGGGAGACTTGCGCATCTGCGTTGCCGGCGAGTGCCGCCGAGGCGAGCGCCAACATCAAGAACGATTGCGAGAGAGGATGCTGCATTCGGCTCGCGCCGGGCCTTATGTGTTGCATGAGCTTCTCCGTTGAAGGTTGTCGGTGGCGGACAATCGCGTCGCGCGCAAAGCGCTTACACGCTCAACGTTGCGCGGTCAGATACGCCGTTCTGGCGGGTTCCGCAGCCAGATCCGATGCCGATGCAGCAAAGCCGTTGCGCTCCAGCAGGTAGGCCACGATGTCGGCGTACGCCTGCCGTGGCAGCTGGCCGGGGCGGTCGTAGGGCATAAACGTGCGAATGAAGAACAACAGATCGGCGGCGCTGCGGTTTTCTTCCTTGCAGCGCTGCAAGAAGGTTGGACCCGCGAGCGGCACACCGACGCCGCCTTCCAATTGCTTGCCGTGGCAGGCCGCACAGTGCTGCTGGTAGAGGGCCTCGCCTCTCGCGGCGTGCCCGTCGCTAACCGAGGTGGGATCGGCGCGGGCGATCGCGCATCCCAGCGCGCAAGCGGCTATGGCGAGCGCGGCTACGAGCTTGAGTACGGACATGGTGTGCTCCTGGCAAGGCGTGGTTTTCATGCTCGCCATTGTCGAACTCGGGCGCGCCGAGGAAAATCGGACCGACGGCCTAGGACCGCGGGCAAAGGAGAGGCGACCGCAGGACCTCTTGGGGAAGATCAGGGAGGAAGCGACGGCCCCGGCCCACCCGAGGGCCTAAGACCTAAGTGCGAGGACAGCGGTGCGCAGGGCACCCTACGGCACGATGGTTCCAAGAAGCGTAGGGTGCATCCCACGCACCGGCTGCGCTAACCCGCGACGAGGTGGGCGGCGACGCGATCGAGCGCGGGCGGGTCGAGGCTAGCGAGAGTGATGGCCTCGGCCTTTTCGATATCGGGATAGTGGCGCAAGGTCGAGCGCTGGTAGGCGGGATCGTAGTGCACCTGCATCAGCCGCTCGAATAGCGCCGGGGCCTGCCTCGCCTCGGCGAGTGCCTTCCACGCGCAGAATTCCTCGTTGCCGACCAGCGGCCGCAGATGCTGCAATTGCTCGATCAGCGCGTCCGGGTCTTCTTCGAAGTGGCGGTAGTCTTCGCGCCACAGTCGCACGCGTTCGCCGGTCGGCGCCTGCACGCGAAACGGCACGCCCTCGTGCATGGCGCTGAACAGCGCGGGCGGTATCTGTCGCTCGCCGATCTTTTTGCTCTCCGCCTCGAGCCAGATCGGGCGGTCGGTGGTGAACTTCATGAGTTCTGCCAGCACTAGGCTGTCGAACCACTTCTGACTGGGCTGATCGACGCCGGGGATGGCGCCGATCAGCGAGCCCCGATGTCTCGCCAAGTCCTCGAGGTCGAGCACTTGCGCGCCCGCGCGCCGCAGCGCGCACAGCAGCCGCGTTTTGCCGCAGCCGGTCGGCCCCGACAGCACTCGATATTGGAATTTGCCCGGCAGACTCGTAAGCTCGGCGTTGACCCATCGCCGGTACGCTTTCCATCCGCCCTGCAGTCGCTCGACGCGAAAGCCGATGGTGTCGAGCGCGTCGAACCATAGGCGGCTGCGCTTGCCGCCGCGAAAGCAATACACCAGCATGCGCGTCTTGCGCGGATAGGCGCCGATCAGGCCTTCGATCGCCTTCGCGATGTTCTTGTGCGCGTAGGCGACGCCGATGAGATACGCCTTGTGCGTATCGTCACGGTGGATCGTGCCGACTTCGGCGTATTCGTCGTTGCTGACCACCGGCAGATTGATCGCGCCCGGGATATGATCTTCCGCGTATTCGCGCTCGCTGCGTGCGTCGATGATGAGATCGTAGCTAGAAAAGTCGAGCATGCGACATTATCGCCCGAACCGGCGGCTGCGGAAAAATCGCCCTGCCGTATTGGTCCGCTCGCGCGCGCAGCCGATCAAGCGCGCATGTAGCCTTCCAACTCGGAAGCGGCCCAGGAGAGAACCTTGTCCAAGGATTCACCCCCCTGCGTGAACTTCGCGACCATCTTGGGCATGATCGCCTGGGTGTAAATCTGATTGGCGATCTTGGGCGGCGCCGGCGAGCCGGCTATCCAAACCACTTGATCGGCTTTCGGCGGATAGTTGAACACCGTTCCCTTGGGCGGTCCGGCCTCTTCCCACACCTTGAAGTTGTGCAGGCCGGTGAAGGGTGGGATGTCGTAACCGTTGCTTGCGTTCACCAATTGCTCGACCGCCGCCGGCTGCGATAGATAGGCGAGCAGGCTCTTCGCCGCCGCTTTGTTCTTGGAGAATCTCCAGATCCCCCAGTAATACGGCAGCCCCGCGTGGTAGCGGCCCTTGGGTCCACGCGGGTAGGGGAATGTCCAGCATTGCTCGGCTACCTTCGGGTTGTCGCGCTTGGCAACCGCCCAAGCGCTCGGCGGGTTGATGATGAGCGCGCCTTTGCCCGAGATGAGCCACTTGTTGTTCGATGCGTCGTCCCACGCGAACACGTCGCCCGGCAGATAGGCGACCAGTTTCTTGGCGTACTCCAACGCTTGCTTCGTGGCATCCGACTGCACGGTGATGTTGCCTTTGGCGTCGATCAGTTGGGCGCCGTAGGATACGAACAAAGTGCCGACCCAGTCTGTTGAGTCGGCGGACTGCCCCAACGGCAAGCCGAACGGATAGCCCGCCTTGTGGCATTTCTGCGCGGCGCTCAAGAACGCATCCCACGTCCATTGATCGGCGAGCGCCTTATCGGGCGGCGCGCCGGCGGGATACATCTTGGCGAGATCGAGCCCGACGTGTTGTTTGAATAGATCGAGTCTGCCGCACGGCGGCTTCATCTGCGTGCCGGCGGTGGCGGGTGTCGCGAGCCAATGCCCGTCGGGCTTGGCGAGGTACTCGATGATCGGCATCACTTTGCCGTTTTGCGCCGCCAGTTGCGGCACCAGATCGTCGACCGGCTCCAAGTTCTCCGCGTGCTCGGCCGGCAGCCACAAGGCGAGCGACAGCATATCGTGTCCGGACTTAGCCTGCGCCTCCGCGGCGACCGTTAGCAACAACTTGTTGCCCTGCGAGGTGATGAAGTCGATCTTAAGGTCGACCTTTTCCCTCGCCGCCCACTCGTTGCAAAGCTTGGCCAGCGCCTCGTTGGCGCCCGGCACCCAGTGATCCCAAAAGCCGACTGAAAGCTTGCCGGCCGCGTGTGCAGTGCGCACGTGCGGCAGCGCGACGGCAGTCGCGGCGGCCGCTTTGAGAAACCGCCGTCGGCCGGCTCCGGCCGAAACGAGCTGCGAGTCCGACATTATTCCTCCTCTTTTGCGCCTTGCCGGCTCGCCTTGTAGTGCGCGACCAGCTGCTGCTGCGTTTGCGGCGGTACCGGCTCGTAGTGCGACAGCTCGAATGCATACGAGCCATGGCCGCCGGTCATGGACTTGAGCCGCGCCTGATAGTCGCTCACCTCCGACAACGGCACCTTGCCGGAGATGATGGAGGTGTTGCCGCGCGCCGAGTCGGTGCCGGTGATTTGGCCGCGGCGCGAGGACAGATCGCCCGTGACGTCGCCCATGTATTGATCCGGGACGGTGATCTGAATGTTGACGATGGGCTCGAGAATGATGGGGCGCGCTTTTTCGATGGCATCGAGAAAAGCCTTCTTACCGGCGGTGGCGAAGGCGACTTCCTTCGAGTCCACCGGATGACTCTTGCCGTCGTACACGGTCACGCGCACGTCCATGAATGGGTAGCCGGCGAGCGGCCCGCCGTCGAGCACCTGACGAACGCCTTTTTCCACCGCGGGAATGAATTGGTGCGGGATCGCTCCGCCATACACGTCGTCGACGAATTCGAACCCGGCGCCGCGCGTGAGCGGCTCGATCCTGAGGAATACTTCGCCGAATTGCCCGGCGCCGCCGGTCTGCTTCTTGTGCCGATGATGGCCTTCGGCCTTGCCGGTGACGGTTTCGCGATAGGCGATGCGCGGAGGATGGGTGGCGACCTCCATCTTGTAGATCTCGGCCATCTTTTGCAGCATGGTGCGCAGATGCAAGTCGCCGAGCCCATGGATGATGGTCTCGTTGGTGGCGGGAGACAGTTCCACCTCGAAGCACGGGTCTTCGGCTTCGAGTTTCGACAAGATATCGTGCAAGCGCTGTTCGTCACCGCGCTTCTTGGGCTCGACCGCAAGCCCGTAGATCGGGTTCGGAAACTCGAGCGGCCGCAAATGAATGTGCTCGTCTTCCGGCGAGTCGTGCAGCACGGCGTCGAATTCGATGTCGTCGATCTTGGCGACCGCCGCGATGTCGCCCGGCACGACCGAGTCGATTTCGACGTGGTCTTTGCCCTGCATCATGAAGAGATGGCCGACCTTGAAGGGCTTGCGCGCGTGACCGATGTAGAGCTGAGTGTCCTTGGTGATGGTGCCTTGGTGCACGCGGAACATACCGAGCTTGCCGACGAACGGATCTACCGTGACCTTGAACACGTGCGCCAGCACGTGCTTCTTGGGGTCGGGCTCGGAGTGGAATTCCTCTTCCTTTTCGCCTTCGCCGGTCACGAACAGCGGCGGATTGCCCTCGGCGGGATTGGGCATCAATTTGACGAAGATATCCAGCAGTTCCGCCAAGCCGGCGCCGCTGCGCCCCGACACGAAGCAGATCGGCACCAGGTGCCCGTCGCGCAGCGCCTGTTCGAACGGCGCGTGCAATTGCTCCGGGCTCACTTCGCCCTGCTCGAGATACTTCTCCATCAGCGCCTCGTCCACCTCGACCACTTGATCGATGATCGCCTGATGCGCTTTCTCGACTGAGGAGAAGTCGGCGTCCCCCGAGGGATTGAAGAAGCAATCCACCACCTTCTTGCAACCGTCGGCCGGCAGGTTGATAGGCAGGCACTCTTTGCCGAACGTCTCTTGAATTCCTTCCACCAAGCCCGCTAAATCGAGATTCTCGGCATCGATCTTGTTGACGATGATAACGCGGCAAAGCTTGCGCTTCTCCGCCCAATTCATCATGCGGTTGGTGATCAACTCGACGCCGTTCTGCGCGTTGATGACCACGGCGGCGGTTTCGACCGCCGGCAAGGCGCCGATGGCCTGACCCATGAAATCCGGCGAGCCGGGCGTATCGACGAGGTGAATGCGGGTGTCCTTGTGCTCCAGGTGCACCACCGCGGAATTGAGGGAATGCTGGTGCTCCTTCTCCAGCGGGTCGTAGTCACACACCGTGCTGCCGCGCTCGACTGTACCTTGGCTTGCGATGGCGCCGGCTTTGAACAACAAGGCTTCCGCCAACGTCGTTTTGCCGGCGCCCGCGTGGCCTACGAGCGCAATCGTCCTTAAATGTTCCGTTGCATACTTCGCCATGGCACGAACTCCTCCCGAAGCGGTCAATGTGGGTTCCCTTGTGTGTGTATTGTGAACCGGCGCTCCGATTCGGGCAATCGGTTCGCTGGGGCGCCGCGCTTCACAAGCGCGGCGGGGTTCGGGTACCATCGAGCGTTTGTCGATCTGGCAAACCAAGATGCGGCGCTACGTCGAGTGGATCTTGCGGCATCGCTGGCTGGTCGTGATCTCGGCCACTCTGGTCACAGTGGGGTTGGCCACGCAGGTGAAGAACCTCAAGATCATCATCGACCCCAACAAGATCCTGCCGCAAAGCCATCCCTACGTCGTCACCACCAACCAGGTCGAGCGGGTATTCGGCTCCAAGTACGTGGCGGTGATCGGCGTCACCGCCAAGCAGGGCGACATCTTTCAACCCGCCATACTCGCCAAGGTGCAGCGCGTGACCGCGGGTGTGCTCGGCGCGCCCGGGGTGATCAAGTCCAGCCTGCTGAGCCTGAGCGCGCATCGCGCTAAGGACATCGTCGGCACCGCCGACGGCATGGAAGTGCGCTCGCTCATGTCGCCGCTACCCAAGACTGCGGCCCAGCTCGCCGCACTAAAGCAGGCGATCGAGCGCAATCCGATGTACTTCGACGCCATTGTCTCGCGCGACTTCAAGACCGCCGCCATCGTCGCCGAGTTCAAGGAGGGCAAGGGGGGGTTCCGCGAGATCATGGACTACCTCGATCCGCTCATGGCGAAAGAGCGCGATCCTAGTGTGGAAGTCATCATCGGTGGCAACCCGCCCTATCTGGCGCCGATCGAAGTATTTTCCGAGCGCGTGGCGATCTTGTTTCCGCTCGCGCTGCTGCTGGTCGGGTTGATTCACTTCGAGGCGTTCCGCACGGCGCAAGGGCTGATCCTGCCGTTGGTGACCGCCGTGTTCGCCGTGCTGTGGGCGGTCGGCATGATGGGCGTCTTCGGCCAGCCGATCGACACGTTCAACGCCGCCACGCCGGTGTTGATACTGGCGGTGGCCGCCGGACACGCGGTGCAGCTGTTGAAGCGCTATTACGAAGAGTATCAGCGCATCCGCGACGAAGACGCGCTCACCCCGCGCGCCGCCAACGACCAAGCCATCGTCGACTCGGTGACCAAAGTCGGACCGGTGATGCTGACCGCCGGCGGCATCGCCGCTGCGGGCTTTTTGTCGCTTATGATCTTCGACATCAGTTCGGTGCGCACTTTCGGCGTGTTCACCGGCGCCGGCATCGTGAGCGCGCTGATCCTGGAAATGACGTTCATCCCGGCGCTGCGCTCGTTGTTGCCTCCGCCGAGCGAGCGCGAGCGCGCACGCGAGCGCAGCCTCACCTATTGGGATCGCGTCACCTTAAAGATCGCCGACTGGGTGCTCGGGCGCGAGCGCAAGTTCATCTATGCAGGAGCGATCGCGATCCTGGCGGTCGCGCTGATCGGCACCTGGCGCGTCGAGATCAACAACACGACCAAGAGCTATTTCTCGCCCGACCTGCCGTTCTTGCTCGACGACGAAAAGCTGAACCAGCGGCTCGCCGGCACGGCGACCCTGCACATCTTGGTCGAAGGCGAGGGGACCGACGCCATCAAGGATCCCGCTGTCATGCAGGCGATGGACGCCCTGCAGCGCTACACCGAGCAGCAGCCCTACGTCGGCAAAACGTTGTCGCTGGTCGACTTCGTGAAGCGCATGAATCAGGCGATGAACGGCGACGCGTCGAGCGAGTATCGCGTGCCCGAAAGCCGCGAGTTGATCGCGCAGTACTTGCTGCTGTATTCCATGTCGGGCGATCCCGGCGATTTCGATTCGTATATCGACTACGATTACCGCCTCGCGAATATCGTCGTGTTCTTCCGCACGGACAGCTCGGTGTATCAAAAGGAGCTGTTGGCGACCTTGCAGAAATTCGCCGAGCGGCGCTTTCCACCCAACGTCAAGGTGCGCATGGGAGGCGGCGTCACGCAAGGGGTGGCGCTGAACGACGTGCTGGTTCGCTCGAAGATACTGAACATCGTGCAGATCGCGGGAGTGGTGTACCTGGTGTCGGCGCTGGTGTTTCGATCGCTCCTCGCCGGTGTGCTGGTATTGGTGCCGCTGCTGTTTGCGGTCATGATCAACTTCGGCGTGATGGGCTGGACCGGCATGTGGCTCAATATTCCGACCTCGCTGTCCTCGGCCATGGCGGTGGGCATTGGCGCCGACTACGCCATCTACTTGCTGTATCGCTTCCGCGAGGAATTCGCGCGCGTGGGGCCGAAGAAGCGTGTGGTGCGTGAAGTTTTGCGTACCGCCGGCAAGGCGAGCCTGTTCGTCGCTACCGCGGTGGCGGGCGGCTACTCGGTGATGTTCTTCTCCTTTGGTTTTCGCCCGCACCAATGGCTCGCCACGCTGATTTGCTTGGCGATGATCGTCAGCGTGTTCGCCGCGCTGACCCTGATCCCTTCGCTCATCTTGTCGCTCAAGCCGCGCTTTATCTTCGACGCCGCAGTGGCGGCGGTTAGCGGTGGTCCACGCGGGCGCGGGCCGCAGCAGCGCGGTGAACCTCAGCGAGAGCGCGCAGAGGAAAGGGTGCGGTTGGCCGGCTTCGACTTGGAAGGAAGCGAATAGTGAAAGCCATACGCGATGTGTCAGTAGCGGTCGCGATGTTGTTGTCGGTCGACCTCGCCTCGGCGGCGCAGTCCGAGCCGCCCGCGCAGGCCGATGGCGGCGATGCCGCACCGGCCGAGGCAAAAGCGGCGAAGGCCGAAGCGAGCGAGCACGAGAGTGCCGGCTTCTTTCACGCGACCGGCTCCTTGCGCGCGAGCTATTGGAGCAGCGACCGGCTGTTGAGCGACTTGAAAGACGTCGGCAGCGCCGCCGCCTGGCTCAAGCTGACCGCGCAGCCGCACGACAAGGTCGCGTTGTTCGCCGAGGGCTGGGCGCGTAGCGACAACGTCTTCAAGGGCACCGACAAGCGCTATCTCACGCGCGAAGCCTACGCCGATGTCATGCTCGGCTCTTTGGATCTGCGCCTGGGGCGCCAAATCATCGCCTGGGGGCGCGCCGATCGCATCAATCCGACCGACAATCTCACGCCGCGTGACTTCACCTTGCTGGTGCCCGAGGTCGACGACGACCGCTTCGGCCTGCTGAGCGCGAAGGCGACCTATCACTGGGAGCAGCTGTCCTTGACCGGCGTGTGGCTGCCGGATTTTAGGCCGCACAAAGTGCCGTTGCCGCGCGAGTCCACCCCCATCACCGTCGCGCCGGGCGTGGTGGTCGATGCCACCTCGCAGTTCTCCGAGGAGGTGCCGAGCGCGCACCGCTCTTGGGCGGTAAAGCTCGACAGCTCGGGCAAAGCCGTCGACTGGTCGATTTCCTATTTCGACGGCTTCGACCTCAATCCGGACCTCTCGGTCACCGGCGTTACGTCCAGTCCCAGCGCGATCACGACTTCGGTCAAGTTGAGTCACCATCGCCTGCGCGTGTTCGGCGTCGACGGCGCCACCACCGCCGGAGCATTCGGATTGCGCGCAGAGGCTGCCTACGCTTGGAGCGAGGATAGCGGCGGCACGGACCCGTTCGTGAAGAATCCGTCCCTGTATGTTGTGCTCGGCGGCGAGCGCACCTTCCTCGACAATCTCAACGTCAACGTGCAGTATTTCACGCGCTATGTGCGCTACTGGCGCGATCCGTTCGATCTCGGCTTGTCGCGTCCGTTCTCCGACGTGGCGGTCCAGCAGGCCATACTCAACAACGAGCGAGATCGTTCCCAACACGGGGTTACGGTGCGCGTAGGCAAGAAGTGGTTCAACGAAACGCTCGAAGCCGAGTTGGCCGCGGTGTGGGACATCACGCGGCGCGGCTACTTTCTCCGTCCGCGCGTCATCTACGCCTTCACCGACAAGCTCAAGGGCACCATCGGCGCGGACTACTACGCCGGACCGGACGACAGTTTCTTCGGTCGACTGGAAGACAATCGTACGGTTTTCGCCGAACTGTCGTATTGGTTTTGAGATGGTGGCGCCTGGAGACAAGGTGATGGTGCGTGGGATGCGCGCTACGACGAATGCCGCGCCATGCACGCCGCCCGTAGGGTGCGTCCCACGCACCAT
>CAZILI010000002.1:0-20483 GCA_964539965.1 uncultured Burkholderiales bacterium
CAGTCTTGCCATGGTTCGACAAAGGTCGCCGATGCCGAGCGCTGCTGAGTTCGTTCTTTGGGGATTTGGTGAGGCGCTGACTGGGCATGTTTCGAATTTCCTGGCGATAACCTATTTTGATCAGACGTACCTGATATGGGTCCTCCTGCTTGCCGCAATCTCTACGGTATCCGAACTCCGGATCAACCCCTTGGAAGCACGGGCCCGGAGTCATGCTACGAAAGCGGGCCAACTCATCCATTCATGATGGGCCTACCCAGGAATAGGATGCGCTTGAGGTAGCCTCGATGCGATGTCTCTCGAAAGGTGACTACTAATAGTGAAGAGTGCTGGTTCGTGGAACGGTATGGTCGTCGTTTGCGCGGGTACACGATGGGACGGAGTGCCGAGTTCCGAACACCACATCGCCGATCGGCTTACTCGATGGGCGCCTGTTCTCTATGTAGATCCGCCCATGTCCTTTTTTGCGGCACGGCGAAATCACGTTGCCGTCGGGCCGGAGCCTAGGATGATTCGCGGGCGTCTCGCACGGATGTCGCCGTTGGTCCTTCCAGGTAGTCGGCGTCCTGGAGTTGTCCGAATGACCGAAGCGCTGACTCGCCTCCACATTCGTTCAGCCATTCGTCGACTTCATGGCCGCCCTGCGGTGCGGATCGTCGCTTCCGACTTGCCGTTATACGATCGGACTAGCCGTGAACGACGGGTGCTCTTTGCTACCGATGACTTCTTGGCAGGAGCCGAACTGATGGGTCTGAAGAAGCGGCAGATCGAGCAGCATGAGAAGCGACTTGCACGTGAAGTCGAGTTAGTCGTGGCCGTGTCCGAGGTCATCGCAGACAGGTGGAGAGCGGCCGGCTGCGAGGTTGTCGTCGTGCCAAATGGTTGTGATGCGGAAAGATTTGCCGGAACGGATGATGCACCGTGGCCGGAGGACGTGCGTTTGCCCGGCCCAATCGCGGGATTTGCCGGGCAGATCAATGAGCGAATCGACATCTCACTTCTCGAGGCGGTCGCATCTAGTGGTCTGTCTCTGTTGTTGGTTGGGCCAATTACACGGACTTTCGACCCGCGCCGTCTCGACGTGCTGCTAGATAGACCCAATGTACAGTGGGTCGGTCCTAAGTCGTTTGACACGATGCCATCGTACCTCAAGGCGATTCATGTCGGCCTGACACCCTATGCTGATACCCCTTTCAATCGTGCGAGCAACCCATTGAAGACCATCGAGTACCTAGCGGCCGGCCGGGCTGTCGTAGCTACAAGCCTGCCAAGCGCGCGTCACTTGGGCACTGAGCACGTCACCCTCGCGGACGGACCACGAGCCTTCGCCGAAGCGGTTAAGGCGAGACTAGATCAGACGCTCAGCGGCCCGCTTGTCACCATGCGACGGGCCGTTGCAAGTGGGCACAGTTGGGAAGCTCGGGCCAAGCAGTTCGCAGAGGCGATCGGTATTGATCTGTCGAACAGTCCCGGTCTTTCGTTGGCGTGATCGGGCGAGTAGTCAGCGGGTTGCCCCTCGACATGGCTTAGCGCGGAATCGCTCTCCTTACACTATGCGGCTACTTGTTTATCCTCACGAACTCTCGATCGGTGGTAGCCAGATCAACGCGATCGACCTTGCCGCGGGCGCCGCGCAGGCTGGACACGAGGTCATGGTGTACGGTGTTCCGGGACCGCTTGTGGACTACGTTCGAGAGCGCGGCCTGCGCTTCCTCCCTGCAAAGCATTACCGGCATCGGCCTGCTCCCGCTCGAGTTCTGGAACTTATGTCCATTGCAAGGCGTGAACGCGTGGATCTTGTTCATGCTTACGAGTGGCCGCCTTGTTTGGAGGCGTACTATGGGGCCGGACTTGCGCTCGGGCGGCATGTAGTCTGTACGGTCCTATCGATGTCTGTAATGCCCTTCATCCCCGCGTCTGTGCCGCTCATTATGGGCACGACCGACTTGGGCGAAGCGGCGCGGCGGGTACAGAGGGGAGGGGTGTGGGTTATCGAACCGCCCATTGACGTCGAGCGAGACCATCCAGGCATTGATGGCGTCGGATTTCGTTTTTCGCATGGGGTCAAGGCCAATGAGCTGTTGATCGTGAGCGTTTCACGACTTGCGGTTGATCTCAAACTGGATGCACTAGTGCGCGCGATCGACGCTGCTGGCCTACTTGCTGCTCGGTATCCGTTGAGGATGGTGCTCGTGGGAGACGGCCCCCTGCAGGACGCCTTGCAGCAACGGGCCAATGCGGTGAATGAGAAGCACGGACGTGAGGTGATAAGCTTGCCCGGTGCCGAGCTAGATCCGCGCGTCGCCTACGCTGCTGCTGACGTGGTGGTAGGCATGGGGAGTTCTGCCCTTCGTGCGCTCGCAATCGGTCGCCCAGTCGTAGTGCAAGGAGAGGGGGGATTTTCGGAGGTCTTCGGGCCTGCCACTCTAGATATCTTCCTTCGACAGGGTTTCTATGGCTACGGTGATGGGAGCGCGGGCACCGATCGTCTTGCGGGCCAGCTTGCTAAGCTCCTAGGGGATCGAGCTTTGAGAGCTTCGCTGGGGCAATTCGGAAGACAAGTCGTTACCGAGCGCTTCAGCCTGGCGCGGGCCTTGCGTCTTCAGCTGGATATCTACGACCAAGTGCTCCGCGTGCCGCCGATTCGTCATTTGCCTGACGCAATTCGCTCCGCTAGTAGGGCGTTGGGACTCGAAGTCCGGAATCATGACCCATGCCACAAGAAGAAGCGCGTAGAGCTGGAGAAAGAATTGATTGCGGCCGTTCGTACGGGAGTCTGGCCACCACAGGGTGACCTGGCTACATAGTGTGGACAACGTGAAACACTCATACAATCAAATACTGCGAGCCTCAGCGCTAATCGGCGGTGCATCCGCGATGAACATCGCAATCGGAATGGTGCGCACTAAGGCGATGGCGATCTTACTTGGCCCTTCGGGCGTCGGCCTGCTGGGTATATATGCGTCTATCGTTGATCTCGCCCGTGGTATCGTCGGAATGGGACTCAACAGCAGTGGTGTGCGTCAGATCGCTGAAGCTGTGGGATCCGCGGACACACAACGTATCGCGCGAACTGCCACGGTACTTCGACGTACGTCGATTCTTCTTGGACTCGCAGGGCTGCTTTTGCTCATCATCCTGGCGCGACCACTTTCCATATTTACCTTTGGAAACGCCGAGCACGGCCTTGCTGTTGGGTGCCTATCAATAGCAGTCTTCCTGTACACGATATGCGACGCGCAGGGGGCTCTGATTCAAGGCATGCGTCGCGTTGCCGATCTCGCGAAGATGGGAGTAGTTGGTGCGTTATTGGGGACACTTGTGAGTGTGCCAATGGTCTTTTACCTCGGCGACGTTGCCCTTGTTCCTGCTTTGATATGCGTTGCGGCGATGACACTTCTGTTGTCTTGGTGGTATTCGAGCAAGCTTGGCATTCAATCCGCGCCGATGACTGCCGCCGAAGTCAATAGCGAGAGAGCGGCTCTGTTAAAGCTCGGTCTAGTTTTTATGTCGAGCGGTTTGATGACCATAGGTAGTGCATATGCCGTTCGAATGCTCGTGCTTAGGCAGTCTGGCCTAGAGGCGGCTGGACTGTACCAAGCTGCCTTTACTCTTGGTGGGTTGTACGTTGGTTTCATTCTGCAGGCGATGGGAACAGATTTCTATCCCCGCTTGGCCGCGGTAGTGAGGGACGACGCGAGG
Source organism: uncultured Burkholderiales bacterium (assembly GCA_964539965.1). Lineage (GTDB taxonomy): Bacteria > Pseudomonadota > Gammaproteobacteria > Burkholderiales > JALYOK01 > CAZILI01. The sequence continues at coordinate 3,703 of CAZILI010000002.1, forward strand.
TGCGTGCGGGTGGTCAACGAGCAGGCCTATGTAAGCCTCCTAATAGCGGGGCCCGGAGTCATAGCGACCTTGACCTTCGCTTCGCTCGTGATAACGCTGTTCTACAGCACTCAATTCGAAGGCGCTGTTCCGGCATTGCGCTGGATCTGCTTCGGAATGGCATTGCGAGTCATAAGCTGGCCGATGGGTTACATCATTGTTGCAGCGGGAAATCGAGCGCTATTCTTCTGGAGTGAGTTCGCTTGGACCATCGTCCATCTCAGCCTTGCCTGGAGCTGCGTGAGGTACTTCGGTTTGGTTGGCGCAGGCGTGGCGTTCTTCGGATCATATGTGTTCCACTGCTGCCTAATCTATGTGCTTGTTCGTCGGCTCAACGGTTTTCGTTGGTCCGCAGAGAATCTGAGAACCTCCGCTCTGTTTCTTTCACTGATAGCCATCTCCTTTGGCGCATCCTACTTGTTCTCCCCACTGCCGGCTACTCTGATAGGGAGCATAGCCATGTTGGTATGTTGTGCGTATTCACTCCGCGCATTGTTGAGCTTCGCGTCTTTGCATCGTGTTCCTCGGGGAATCCTGAGGTTGCTTGCATGCGTGGGGCTACCTGTGCCGAAGTCAGAGAGCGAAGCTAGTCCCTTTCGTGGCAACTAAGGCGCGGAGGAGTGAGGAGAGTCCTGCGCCGCTTTCCCATTGATGCGTAGAGAGGCTATAAACAGGAGACGGTGCTAATGACTGAGGAGGCGGAGTGATTTTTGTAACCGGAGGAGCTGGATTCATTGGCTCAAACTTTGTCTTGGACTGGCTCAAGTGCCACCAGGAGCCGTTGGTAAACCTCGACAAACTAACCTATGCGGGGAATCTGCTCAACCTTAGGAGCCTGGAAGGTGATTCGCGGCATATCTTTGTCCAAGGCGACGTCGGTGACCACGCCCTTGTGAGAGAGCTCTTGCGGGCATACAAGCCGCGAGCCATCGTGCACTTCGCTGCAGAGAGTCATGTTGACCGATCTATACGCGATCCGGGAACGTTTCTCCAAACGAACGTAATGGGGACGTTCGCTCTCCTCGAGCAAGCGCGAAGCCATTGGCTTGGATTGAGCAAAGAAGATCAATCCGCATTTCGGTTCTTGCATGTCTCGACAGACGAAGTCTTCGGTTCATTGGAGATGCATGGACCTCCATTTTCCGAGACGTCGAGCTACGCTCCGAATAGCCCATATTCGGCTTCGAAAGCTGCCTCGGATCATCTGGTTCGGGCATATCACCATACTTACCGCCTTCCAACCCTGTTGACGAACTGCTCGAACAACTACGGTCCATATCAGTTTCCCGAAAAACTCATTCCCCTCACGATTTGTAACGCACTGCGCGGTCTACATCTGCCGATCTACGGAGACGGGCGAAACGTGCGAGACTGGCTTTACGTTGAGGACCATTGCAGCGGTATCCGAGACGTTCTCGAACGAGGACGGGTGGGCGAAAGCTATAACATCGGTGGCGAGAGTGAGAGAACCAATCTGCAGGTTGTGCAGGCAATCTGCTCGACGCTCGATGAGCTTCGACCGATGCCCCATCCCCATAGCTCTCTCATAGAGTTCGTAGCTGATCGCCCTGGGCACGACAAGCGCTACGCCATTGATGCAAGTAAGATCCGACGAGATCTCGATTGGCGAGCGAGCAGTAGCTTTGAAGATGGAATTCGCAGCACGGTTGCTTGGTACATCTCGAATCAAGCGTGGGTCAGAGGGGCAATGAAAGAGGAAGCTGCCCAAACGGCGACGGACAACCTCCCAAGAGTGGTTACATGAGGAAGGGCATCATTCTAGCCGGTGGCTCGGGCACGCGCCTGTATCCTGCGACATACGTGGTTTCAAAGCAGTTGCTGCCGGTGTATGACAAGCCGATGATTTACTATCCACTGTCAACGCTTATGCTGGCTGGGATAAGAGAAGTACTGGTCATTTCCACGCCGGAGGACACACCGCGCTTCGCCCAGTTGCTGGGGGACGGTAGCAAATGGGGAATGAGTCTATCGTATGCTGTTCAGGCGTCGCCGGGGGGGCTAGCACAGGCGTTTACTATCGGGGCGGACTTCGTTGGAGCAAGTGCCAGCATGCTTATTCTTGGAGACAACATTTTCTACGGGCACGACTTGCCGGACCAACTCACGCGCGCTACCCGACAAGCGGAAGGGGCGACCGTCTTCGCCTACCATGTTCAGGACCCATCGCGGTACGGTGTTGTGGAGTTCGACCCAAGTGGAAGAGCTATCAGCGTCGAAGAGAAGCCAGCACAACCCAAGTCCAACTATGCCGTAACGGGCCTGTACTTCTACGATTCGGATGTGGTCGGGATCGCACGCGAACTAAAGCCCTCGGCCCGTGGAGAGCTTGAGATAACTGACGTGAACAGGGCCTATCTCGCAATGGGCAAGCTCAATGTCGAGATCATGGGCCGCGGAATGGCGTGGCTCGATACCGGGACGCATGAATCTCTTCTGGAGGCCGCTCATTTCATCGAAACAATTGAGAAGCGGCAAGGGTTGAAGGTCGCCTGTCCGGAGGAGATCGCGTATCGATTGGGCTATATCGACAGCGAACGGTTGGAGCGTATCGGAATGGAGATGAAGCAAAACGGATATGGTCGCTATCTCTTGGGGCTCTTGAGTGGGCGAGTGTTCTGAAGTGGAAATAGGGTAGCAGCGAATATGCCAGCGCGCCGACTCTCGACGGCTATACCAGATGTGCTCATCATCGAACCCGAGCTATTCGGAGACGAGCGAGGGTTCTTCTACGAAAGCTACAACCGACGAGTATTCCTCGAGCTCACTGGAGGCGTTGCGTCGGAGTTCGTTCAGGACAACCACTCGCGGTCACGCCACAATGTTATCCGCGGCCTTCACTACCAGATCAGGCAGTCGCAGGGAAAACTGGTCCGTGCGGTAGTTGGTGCCGTATTTGATGTGGCGGTAGATATTCGTCGCAAGTCGCCCACGTTTGGCCAGTGGGTTGGGGTCGAGCTAACTGAGAGCAATAGGCGCATGCTTTGGATTCCGCCGGGTTTTGCGCACGGGTTCTTGACGATTAGCGAGGTAGCTGAAGTCCTGTACAAGGCAACGGACTACTGGGCCCCAGAACACGAGCGCACGATCCTTTGGAATGATCGAGACCTCAATATCCAATGGCCGCTGAAGCATGGACATCCCCATCTGTCCGACAAGGATCGGGCCGGTAGAGCTCTACAAGAGGCCGCGGTCTACGAGTGATGCGCATTCTTCTAACCGGAACTAGCGGCCAGGTGGGCTGGGAACTGCTGCGTACGCTTCAGGCCTTGGGGAGGGTGGTTACGGTCGGGCGCGATCGCATGGACTTGGCACAGCCCGATTCGATTCGCCGCACAATCCGGGAGGTAGAGCCAAGTGTGATCGTGAATCCCGCCGCCTATACTGCGGTCGACAAGGCCGAAAGCGAATCCGACTTGGCCATGACGGTCAATGCGATCGCTCCGGGTATCATGGCCGAGGAGTCGAAGAGGCTAGGTGCGACTCTCATTCACTATTCGACCGACTACGTGTTCGATGGTAGGAAGACAGAGGCGTATAGGGAGGAGGACACGCCCAACCCGCTGAGCGTGTACGGACAAAGCAAATTGAGTGGCGAGCGCGCGATCCAAGCAGTGGGGGTGTCGCATCTGATCTTTCGCACGAGTTGGGTCTATGGAATGCGAGGTAGGAATTTTCTCCTGACGATTTTGCGACTAGCGAAGGAAAGGCCAGAACTACGAGTAGTTTCAGATCAGTTCGGCGCGCCCACCTGGAGTCGCACGATTGCCGAGGTTACGGCGCTGGTGCTCGGGAAGTGCGAAAGCGGCGACTTCGAACGTTGGTCTGGAACCTATCATCTTTGCTCAAGTGGGTCTGTTTCGTGGTTTGGCTTTGCGCGGGCGATCCTTGAGCATTGCGACGGGCGGGGCGCTGAGCTTCGAGCAGAGCTGCGGAGCATCTCGACGGACGAGTATCCACAAGCAGCGAGACGGCCGCTCAACTCAACGATGTCGGTCGAGAAGCTTGCTCGAGTGTTTGACTTGGCACTTCCACACTGGAAGGATGCACTAGATCTCTGCATGGACAATGGTTATGCGATCAAGACGCAATAGCGGACGTTGGCGAGCAGCGATGGAGCGCAGGTTGCAACCAAGAGCATTCTACATTTGAGTGATCCAACTTGAGTACACTTCACGTTTCGCCGCCTCGAACTAAGCCTTTTGTCGTGACTGTCCTCGTCAATTGGAACGGGCCTGATGACACGATTGAGTGCATAGAGAGTTTGCTCGCCAGTGACTACCATGACCAGCAAATCGTGGTTGTAGATAACGGATCCAAGGACGACTCGTTAGCGAGACTTACGAGGTGGGCGGAGGGCCGCTTTCAGTTGCATTCGAATGACAGTAGGGCCGTAGGCACTGTGAACATCAAACCCGCGTCATTCGTCCGACTTCCCTTGGAGGAAGTCTTGAGTGGGCGTGGACGGAGCGTTGGCGCAACTGTTGTGCTAGTCGAGGGAAAGAAGAATCATGGGTTTGCAGGTGGAGTCAACATCGGCATCCGATGTGCGCTTTCCAACCAATTGGTCCGATTCGTCTGGGTACTAAACAACGACACGATCGTCGCGCCAGATTGCTTGTCGAGGATGGTGGCGCGCATGGCCACCGGAGATAGCATTGGAATGTGCGGATCTCGAGTGTTGTTTTACTGGGAGCCTCAGACCGTACAAGTCCTCGGGGGAGCGAAATTCTCCTTTTGGACCGGCACGAGCCGCTTGCTCGGGAGTTGCCAGTCAGTATCAGTTGCAGTGGACGAGCGAGAAGTCGAACGAGAGATCGATCACCTTACAGGGGCCTCCATGCTTGTGTCTCGAGAATTTCTCGAGGAAGTCGGGCTCATGGAGGAGAGTTATTTTCTTTACTACGAAGAGGCTGATTGGGCGGTTCGCGCGAAGGGTCGATATCAGATGGTTTACGCCGACGACGCAGTCGTCTATCACAAAGAAGGTGCCTCCATCGGTTCAAGTCACCAGCGTGAGAAGAGGAGTCCTCTTTCATCCTTCTTCTTAGTACGAAGCCGGCTTCGTTTCACGAAAAAATTCTTTCCCTGGGCACTGCCTTCCGTGTTTGCATACTCTGCGTTGGTGGCTTTTCGAGCATTTACAGAGGGACGTCGCGAGCAGGCACAGGCAATGTTCTGTGCGTTGCGGGGACTAAGCCCCGCAGAGGCTTTAGGATGGACTCCCGACTAGCGCAAGACTGAGACAGTGACTGCATCTGACCATCAAGCTAGTCGGCAAGTGTTTATCGCATGGATGCCTTTCCAACGACGGCAACTGTCAATGGCACCCTTGTTTGGATTCGAGAACGTGTTTCTTCCGATTCCGCAGACGATTCGTCTACTGCGGCCGTTGCAGTACGTGGGACATGTCATAAAGACATTCTCTCTGTTGAGAAAGAAGCGTCCAAGCGTCATTTGGGTGCAACTTCCGCAAGTACCACTGCTAACCGCAGCACTGTGGTACAGACGGCTTGTCGATTCTGAAGTACGTATCATCGCTGATTGTCATAATCGCATACTGAACGCACCTTGGAGCAAGTGGCCGGGCCTAGTGGGTCAGCTCAACGCGTGCGATGTCGTGTTGGTTCACAATCAGAGAGTCATGCCGAAGGTGGAGGCGATGGGAGTCCGCACGGACAAACTTCGTATCTTGGAAGATCCGCCCGCGCAAATAAGAGAGTCTCAACTGCAACCAGCGGGCTTTCCGCAGCCGTGGGTGCTATTCTTGGCTAGCTTCTCTCCTGATGAGCCGATCAGCGAGTTGATCACTGCGGCTCGGCTCGCTCCCGACATCAACTTCGTGTTGGCGGGTGACGCCAACCGTGCGAGAGGGCGACACGATCTTTCAGATTGCCCCAAGAACGTGATCCTGCCGGGCTACCTCAGCGGGGATGCTCTCGATTCGGCAATCGGGACAACCAGTGCCGTGCTCGCGTTGACCAAGCTAGACGACGCGCAGCTAAGTAGTGCGGCCGAAGCTATAGGCGCAGGGCGACCGATGGTGTTGTCGGATACTCCTGTAACCAGAGAGCTGTACTACAAAGGGGGAGTTTTCGTTGATACCGATGATCCGGCGGCGATTTTGAGGGGTTGCCGTATCGCTTTCAGCGACGAAGCGAGACTCTCTGAGGAAGCTTTGGCTCTTCGAAACGAGCGCCATGCTTCGTGGCGACGGCAAGCTGATTCCATCGTCCGGATGCTTGCGGCCTGAGTAGTGTGTCCTTCTACGTTTACACTCGCCTATGTCGACAGGCGCTGAGCGAGGCGGATCAGCTGCGGCTTCTGCCCGTTATCTTTCTATGGTCGCCAGCATTGTTGCCGAGCCGTTGTTCGAAGAGTTGTTTGCCGGGAGGTTTTCGATGGGCCTAACGAGGTCAGCTGCGAGACTCTTTATCAACTACGAAGACCCGAGGTCGCTAGCCTCTCGAATAAGAAGGCGACGAATCGGACCCCTTGTGGGCCTCGTCCAAGCAGCGTACCAGCGCTATGGGCATGTTCGGATACTAGATATTGGTGGGACCAAGGCGTATTGGACCATCTTTCCGGACGACATTCTGCGTAAGTGCAGAGTGCATGTAACGCTGGCGAATCTCCCAGATCAGGGCACACCGGTCGACGAAGAGCAGTTCGCCTACGTCGGCACAGACGGGTGCGACATGAGAGATCGATATGAGGACAGGGCCTTTCATATCGTTCACTCTAACTCGGTGATCGAACATGTTGGCGATTGGCAGCGCATGAGTGATTTCGCCCGCGAGGTGCGGCGGCTGGCACCAGCGTATTTCGTTCAAACCCCCAATTTCTGGTTTCCGATCGAGCCGCACTTCATGACGCCTCTGTTTCACTGGCTTCCAGTACCGCTAAGAGTAGCCCTGGTGCGTCAGTTCGATCTTGGTCACAGGAAACGACAGCCCAATTTGGGCGCGGCTATGGAGGCGGTTGAAAGCGTGCACCTTTTGAACCGAAAGATGTTCTCGTACTTGTTTCCAGACAGTGAACTGATTGTCGAGCGACTGCTCGGTTTGCCCAAGTCGCTGATCGCTCTGCGAGGGCTTGAATGAGTACGGGGAGTGAGCTGGCACGCGGGCCTTCGCCGAGAGAGTCCGACTCAGGAGCGACGAACGGAAGCCCGCGTCTCAGTTTGTCGACCGGAAGTGGCGCGGCGCCGTTTCAAGAGGGGGGCGAGCGCACTGAGGGCTCTTCGCGAATCGTCTTTATGGGTTGTCAGATTGACAATCTAACGATGGAGGAGACTCTTGGGCGCGTGGAGGAGTTCGTGCAAAGCGGGAAGCCACATCAACATGTGGTGGTCAACGTGGACAAGATCGTGAAGGCCGCAAAGGATCCGGCATTGCGCGAGATCATCAATCGTTGCGACCTCATAAACGTGGATGGTATGCCGATCGTGTGCGCATCCCGCGTGCTCGGGCGACCGCTAAAAGAGAGAGTAACCGGGGTCGATCTGTTTGAGCGACTCTTGGAGCGGGCTCGGGAGAGAGGTTGGGGCGTCTACTTTCTAGGGGCGCAAGAGGAAGTGGTCAAGAAGGTCGTCCAACGTGCGCAGAGTCGCTATCTCGGCCTCCGAATCGTGGGCTACCGCAATGGATATTGGAATCACGAGGAAGAGGCAGGAATAGTTGCGGACATTCGCCAAGCAAGGCCGCAACTATTGTTTGTCGCAATCAGCTCTCCGCGAAAAGAGATCTTTCTTGGACGCTACCAGCAGGAAATGGGTGTCCCGTTTGCGATGGGCGTGGGGGGAACATTTGACGTCTTCGTAGGGAAAGTTCAAAGAGCGCCACTATGGATGCAGACGTGGGGTCTGGAGTGGTTCTTCCGTTTCCTCCAAGAGCCTCGTCGCATGTTCAAGCGCTATTTCGTCGATGACTTGTACTTTTTCTGGCTTCTCGCTCGAGAGATGCTTCGGGCGCGCGGTTGACGCCCGAGGCTGGATCAAATTCACCGAAAACAACTGCAAATGAAGACAAGCGTACTCGAATTGCCCGTGAAAGCGCCCATACGTTCCACGCCCTTCGATTGGGCCTTCCTGTCGCGACTGCATCGCCTGTCGATAGATGCGCTTCACCGCATGTATCTACCGCAAGAGCGTCTTTTTGTCTTTCGGCTGCAGCGCAACGGAGATGAGGTCATAGCCGAAGGGACTAGTCCTCGGTATACCGCGATTACGCTCTTGGGTCTTGCCGATGAGTCGCCCGAGGCGATTCGGTTTGCCGTCCACGGGGCGGAACTCACTTCGATATTTGATCGCCTGGTCCAGGCGGTGCTTTCTCGGGACAACGTTGGTGACATCGCCCTCGCGCTTTGGGTAGGGAACGCGTTTGGCTATCGTGGGCTAGAGCCTTTGCGGCAGCGTATGCTGGCGTTGCGGCCACTCGATCAACCTTGTCCTACTGTTGAGCTCTCTTGGGTCTTGATGGCTTCATGTCTGGACAAGACTCTGGTCCAGGAAGGATTTGTACATCGAGCGGCGAAGCGTCTACTGAATGCGTTCAACCCGAACTCGGGGGTATTCTCTCACGTCGCGGGCGCGGCAAAGACGGGACTGCGGGCTCACGTTTCTTGCTTTGCCGACTTTGTGTATCCGATCCAAGCACTATCGGAGTATCACAAGCTGGCGGGCGATGAGGCCTCCATTTCCGCAGCCTCTCGCTGCGCGGACCAGGCCTGTCTAACGCAGGGCGAGCATGGACAATGGTGGTGGCACTACGACTATCGCACTGGAGAAGTCATCGAAGGTTACCCGGTCTATACGGTACATCAGCACGGCATGGGACCGATGGCGCTATTCGCGCTGTCGGGGGCAGGAGGAGAGGAGAAAAGCAGTGCCATTGCGAAGAGTCTCGCTTGGCTGAGCTACTCCCCGGAAATCTCTGGCTCGACCGTAGACGATGCTTTCAACGTGATTTGGCGCAAAGTGGCGCGCAGAGAGCCGCGAAAACTTGCTCGCAAGCTCCAAGCTGCGGCCACTTCCATTCATCCATCCGCACGGGTATGGGGGACGAACTGGCTTCTACCCCCTCGAGTGGTAGACTTTGAATGCCGTCCTTACGAGTTGGGATGGTTACTCTACGCGTGGAAGAAGAATCGTAGTCTGCTAACCAGCAACTGAGAAATGACGGCCGGTACTCATCACCGACCGTCAGCCGCTCGCTCAGCTCGCCGATAATCCCTTAGCGGCACTCCACTCCGTTTACCACGGGGTTCTTGGTGTCGATGTTCTGCGCGGTCTCAAGTACGAGGTTTCCGGTGCGGCGCCAGCCATCCGATGGTGCGCCACGCGTGAACCAAACGCCAAAGGATCCAACGCATGGATAGTGAACTGTCGAGAACTTGTTGTTTGTGATACGGATGTTGGTCACCGTGAATCCGCCGGCGGGATTTTGTTCCGAAGGGCTGTAGTCCTCAGCGTACACCGTAAAGCCCCCGCCGCTCATGAGGTTGTTGTCGATAAGAATATCGTCGCTGTTTCGTCGAGAGTTCCACACGGAGACGGCAGCGTTTTGATCCTGAGAAATATCGAAGACATTGTGCCGAATGATCCCGTGTGACGCGCCTTCGGTCTGGAATCCGTCGACATGCCCATTGGCTGCGTTGGTCGTGAAATTGTGAAGGTAGTTGTTCTCGATCCTAAAGTTGTCTCCGTCCCAGCTGAAAATGCCGTCGTTTGTGCCGAAGATATGATTGCCCGTTGCGACCAATGATAGCCCCTCGTACCAGATACCGGCGTGCGTTCCGTTTCCGCCGTCCAGCGTGCAATGATCAATAACGGCACTTGCGCCGGGAAGGATCTTTATGACCCCGGTTCCATTGACTGCTTCACCTGTCCCGAAGTTGCTCGTGATCCAAGAATTCTGGATGGTCACATTCTTTGCGGCGATGACGAGCCCCCCGGTTATTTTTTCTCGATCGACGATCGTATTGTCTGCGGTGATGGTTCGGCTGGCCGTGGCGCGGAAGGTCGTCCCCGGGGGATATCCAGCATTGGTGGGTCCAGGCCAGCCACAGAGCTCCAAGTTTTGCCAAACTTGGCGTACGCAGTCGACATTGGGATTCGTTACGATTCGAAGGTTGGTCGGCGGAACTGGGGGCGCCGCACTTGCCGCAAAGTGGGGCGACGCCAACAAGAGCGCCAGGGGCAAGATGCGGATGCCCCAAGATTCACGAGTATTCATCATTGGCCTATCCATTGTGAATTCAGCAGTATGGAGGTGAGGAACGCATCGCTCGGGTCGATACCAGCTTAGGCATCAACCCCGGCCCATCCGTCTCTATTTCGTGTGGTCGGTGGTGCTAAGCGCACCGCTCGGTAACCAGAACTTTCCGTCGTCCACGGTGTTTGTTGAGTAGCCCCCTGGAGCTACGCGCCACTTATTGTTGCGCCAGAGATTTCCCGCCGCCGTTGTACTCCAATTGGCGTCGCTATACAGCGGACCGAAGACAGGCTTGATGTCGGTCCCGAAAGTATTGCCTGTGAAGGTGATGTTGGTGCTTTGCAGATTTTCCCCGATCGCTACGGTGTATCCGAAGCCTGAGAAGTAGTTGTTAGTGATAGTAACTCGATCATAACCACGGGTTTCAGTTTGCAGTGCGAGGCCCTGCGTGTTGCCAACGGAAACGATAGTGTTGTGGTCGAACACCATGTAGGTCGGCCCGCCCTCGTTCGACAGAATCGCATCCGTGTGATCCACGCCGCCGCCATCGTTTCTCGCGTCGTGGAACCATGAATTCCGCACGACGAAGGGCTTGGCCTGCGTGGAGTAGCGGAACTGAATACCGTTACCCCAACCCCAGAAATCCGAGTGGTCGACCGTGATTTGGCTATTCGACCGCTGATCGATGCCGTACTGATAACCCTTCGAGTACGCCACGGGGGGCGCTGAGGCTGCGCTGGGCTCAAAAGTGCTGTAGTCGAACGTAATGTTGTCTCCATACACAGCGACATTCGCGTCGACGGTAGCGTTAGAGGCGAACCTGCATCCAAAGAACGTGACGTTCGTCACGCCCGCCGGAATGCCAAGTCCCGACGGAAAGTTCATAAAGCGATATGTTTGACCGCTCTGAATCGTCCCTGTAAAAGTCGTGAGTTGACCCGGATAGCCAGGCGCGTTCTTGTAGCCGGTGTTGGTGGCGTTTGGCCACACACCTGATCCGACACGCAGATTGCTGGGCGGATTTAGGCTTGCGGCAGAGGCGCCGGTAGCCAAGAACGAGGCCACAAGCACGGTGCCGACGGTTTGCAGAAACACTCTTCTCATAGTACTAGTCCTTTAGAACTGAGCCGCGGCCGGAGGTTCTTAGCGTCGACCGCGGAGTAGTAGTCGTTGGTTTCCAGACCTATTGAACTGCTTTGCCCATGTCGGTCTGAATCTCGGAAGTGCTAAGCGCGCGGTTGTAGATCCGCACCTCGTCAATGTACCCCTGAAAATACTCTCCCCAAAGGCTGTTGCCGCCGATGTGGAGGGGGCTGGTAGAGGTGGCGATCGCTCCAGTTTGCGCACGGCTCGCAACTTGAACGCCGTTCACATACAGCCGCTGCGTGGTTCCGTCGTAAGTCGCCGTCAAGTGCGTCCACGCGTTGACGGGTATGGTCGTCCCGGCGTCAAGGCGTCTAGATGCACCCCCGACATATACGCCGGTTGCCGGCTGATTGAGATCCGTATTCGCCGTCAAGTGGTAGGCATAAGTTGTCGCCTGCTCTTTCATGATCACCGTGCGCCAATTGGTCATTGTCGCGGTCGGGTAGATCCAGGCCTCCAGTGTCATTCCGTTGGTCAGGTCGAGCGACGCGGAATCCGCAACGGTTACCCAGCTGCTTGTGCCGTTGAATGATAGCGCCTTCCCGAACCGCCCCGCTGCAACCCAACTGGTGGAGGAAGCAACACCGTTGTTGCCGCTTCCGGAAGTATCAGCCACCGCGGTTCCCGTGCCCTCGTTGAAGCCGTAAGCCGCAACAAGGCCAGCGACAGGTGGGGGCGGCGCCGGGGGAGCAGTGGTCACAGGCACCAGGCGAATGGCGTCGGCGCATGCAAGTCCGTTGGCGTCGCTTATTTGAACGTACTTGGTGACGCCGGCCGTAAATGCGTATCGACCGTGCAGAACCCACTGGCCACCATTGGTGGTCTGGTTGAAGTTCTTCGTGCTCGAACCGGCATCGTGCGCCACGGTGTACGGCACTGATGCAGTGCGGTTGGAATGCGTCGACCAGCGCACGTACACATCGTATGAGCCGCTAGTCGCAACGCTGAACGACCACTTATACGTATCCGTTCCGGTGCCGCAACCATATATTGCCTTCGTGCCGTAGTAGCCCGTGCCTGCTGACGAGCACCACTTGCCGGTAAACGTCCGGCTGGTGTCTTGCACCCCTGCAGCGGCGTTGTCGACGATGATTTCCGTCGGCGCGGGTCCGGCGGCGGTCACCGTGATGTAGCCGGACTTGGTCATGGTGTTCGATCCGCCAGGACCGGTCACAGTGAGGCTTACCGAATACGTGCCTGCACTCGCATAAGAATGCGACGGGCCGCTTGAGGTGCTCGTAGTGCCGTCCCCGAAATTCCAAGAATAGCCGGAGATGCTGCCGGTCGATGTGCTAGTAAAGGTTACGCTGAGCGGCGCGGTGCCGGTTGAGTTCATGAAGAGCAGCGCGGTGCTGGCGCTCGTATTCGCGGTGAAACTCGCCGTCGGCGCGGTCGGCGTCGCGGTGGTCACGGTTACGAAGTTCGTCTTCGTCATCGTGTTGGAGCCACCCGGGCCGGTCGCCGTGAGGCTGACGGAGTACGATCCGGCTGCGCTATACGTGTGCGACGGGTTTGCGGTCGTGCTGCTGGTGCCGTCGCCAAAGTTCCACGAGTAGCCTGAGATATTGCCAGTTGACGTGCTGGTGAAGGCCACCGTCAATGGCGCGGCACCCGAGGTCGTATTGGCAGTAAAGCTTGCTACCGGTGCGGTAGGCGCTGCTGTGACCGTGATGTAGCCCGCTTTCGTTGCAGTGCTTGTTCCCCCCGGACCGGTTACCGTCAGTGCAACGTTGTAGGTGCCGGCAGCGGAGTACGAGTGCGACGGATTCGCCACCGTGCTCGAAGTTCCGTCCCCAAAGGTCCAAGAGTACCCGGTGATCGAGCCTGTGGACGTACTAGTAAACGAAACGTTCAAAGGCGCGACGCCAGACGTCGTGTTGGCGGTGAAGTTGGCCACCGGAGCTCCGGCCGGCGATGTCCACGTCACTTCATTGGAGTAGCTGCTCTCAACCCGGCCCGCGTCATAAGCCGTAACAGCGAAGTAATAGGTCGTGGCGTCCTGCAACCCGCTAATGGTGTACTGGGTCACTTTGCCGGCATCGATATTGCCGGAATAGGCGCCGCTTGCGGTGCCGTAGTAGAGCTTGTAGCCCACCACCTCGGGTTGTGTGTTTGCATCCCAGGCGAGGGTGGTCTGGGCCGCGCTGGCGAGCCCAGAAAGAGACAACAGCACGCTCACGAAAACAACGGAAAACAGCGCGCCACAAATACGTCGGAGCGCGATCAGCGATCGAAGGTGAAGCACGTTAACCTCCCGGTAAAGAAACTTGCGAGCCGAGGTGCCAACAACGGGCCTTGCCTCGGGTTTGTTTGATCTGCGCCAGCCTGTAGTCGTGAACGGCGTGTCTTGTTGCCCTGAGCGTGTTGTTGTGATATCGCATAGGCTTGTTGTCTTATTCGCCGACATGAACACATGGCATCAATCGTGCCACTGGTCGTTGTCCAATAAAAACAATCAGTTAGAGACATATTGGCGATCACAAAGTGTCGGTATTCGATGACACATCACATCCACGTCATGAACTAACTCGTTGACAGACCGGAAGAACTGACTGTCGCAAAACACCGACAAGGAAAAATATCGGGAAGGGGGCGGTGCCGAGGAGAGGACCCGAGCGCGGGCTTAACGCCTTAGCGTGCTGCCCTCGTAGGACTTGAGCAGCATCGGACCGAGTGTGCCGACTCTGCGCTACCTCTACCCAAGAAAATCCGGCAGTCCCGCTGTCATGCTTGGGCCTATCGGGCCGGCAGACCGGTAACTTTGCGCCCCCAGGTCACCCTGGGTTTGCCCTTATCAGATTGCGAACAGGGAGAGCAAGCGCCGTGCCATGGTGTTGAAGGCACGACGATAGTGACGAATACAAGTCACACACTCGAACAGGTTGGACGCCCGCTATCGGGCAACCGTCGGGCGAGTCTACTGACAGTCCGCGTCAGAAGCTGACGCCAATCAGGAATTTACACCCCAGAGGGGCCGACCAAGAGGGCGCTTTGGCAATTAACGAGATCGGCGGCGGTAAACGGTCGTTAGAAATGACGATAAGCCGACAAGGAACAAGCCTAGGATCCCGGGTGTCGAGACGTCGACGAACGATCGAAAATGCACGTCGATGGAACCGGGCGCTTCGAACGACCAGTTGATGCCGTCCAGGCTCGACGCAATCCCACCCGGCACGTACAGGTCGCCAGGTGCCCCATTCCATCGGTGCGTGAGACCGGCCGGTGGCGGTTCTTCGGGATAGTCGACGGCAATCGCGTATTGCACGCCGCGCCGTTGAACGATGCGTTCGCGAAAGGTGATGAGTTCATCGACGGCCGCGCTACTCCCATCCAGCAGTGTCTCTCCCAAAACCTCGGCGGTCGGCAAACCGTTCACTGCCGTTCGAATGCTAATACGGAGTCGCGCGCCAGCTACCGATTCAACGTCGACACTAATCGCGGCTAGAGTGCCGGTGCGCTGCGCTGTGTAGGTCTGCGCAATGAACGCGGTGGCTTCGTTGATGAACACCGCCGCACCACCCGGCTGGGTGAACGACTGATCCAAGATCGGGGCCGCACGGCAGAGGCATGCCGACAAAAGCATGGCGAACAATAGAGCGCAAGCGAGGCGCTTAGCCGAAAGGGCATTCAATTTACGTACTCCCCCTGTTCTTGGTCTCGATGTCATCTGGGGAGACCGGCAGCGCGTGCGCGTTGTTGCAGTCCGCGCACACTGGTTGTTGATCTAATTCACGTACTTATAGCACGATGCGACGGGGCCGGACAAATCCGCCAGCGGAAAGGGGCCTGAGACTTTTATTTCTCGCGCGCCTTACGCTCGCGATTCTTCTCCCGCAAAAAGGCAATGATCTTCCAAACCTCCTCGGCGGTGAGCTTGTCAGCGAAGGAAGCCATTCGGGTTCCGGTGCGGCCCTTTGTAATGGTGCGAAACAGCATTTCGTCCGTCGGCTTGAAGCGCCACTCGTCGTCCGTCAGGTCCGGCCCGGTTCCGCCTTCGGCTTCGGGGCCGTGACAAGGATGACAACCCGCTTTGCGAAATAGCTCATGGCCCTCTTGCGCCGCTGCCGCGTCGTTGGCGAACAGATTGTGCAACTCCTCGTCGCCGCGCGAATGGCATGCAATCGTGAAGATTGACAGTGCCAGGAGAAACCGACTCAACCGCCATCGCCGTGGTCTTGCCGTGGTCATCGGGATGCACAGGGCGGGCAAGAGCTTGCCCGCCCTGCGAGGACTGTCGCGCGTCAATTCGGCAGCGCGAACACGTGCAGCGATCCGCCCTTGGGGTAGGACTTCAGGTGAGGCGCGCCGCCTTCGCCGATCGTCGCCCATCCTATCCAGCCGCCGAAGCCCGAAGGAACCGCAACGTACTGCTTGCCGTCGACCGCGTAAGTGATCGGGCCGCCCACGATCCCGGATCCGACCCTGTGCTTCCAAATCTCGGCGCCGCTCTTCGCGTCGAGTGCGAGGAACTCACCCTCCGGTGTGCCGGCGAAGACGACGTTGCCGCCTGTCACCAGCATGCCGCTCATCACCGGCGAGCGCATCTTGACGTCCCACACCGGATCGCCCGTTTCGATGTTCATGGCCAGAATCCTTCCGTAGCCGCGCTTGAAGTTGATCGACTTCACGCCCCAGTACGGCTCGCCTTTGACCGGCTCCTGTTGCTGGCTTTGCAAGTCGGTGACACATACCTCGCGCAGCGGCATGTAGACGATCCCCGCTTGCGGATTCATCGCCATAGGGTTCCATTCCTTGCCGCCATTGGGCCCCGGGCACACGTCGATCGCCTTGTTCGTTCGCGTGGGAACTTTCGCCGGATCGACAATCGGGCGCCCGTCACCGTCAAGCTTTGACCAGTTCACCACCGCGATCGGCTTGCCGTAAATGAACTTGCCGTTGGTGCGATCGATCGCATAGAAGTAGCCGTTGCGATCGGCGTGTATCCACGCTTTTTTCCCGCGCACGGTGGTCAGCAGCTGCTCGTTGACGCCGTCGTAGTCCCACACGTCATGCGGCGTGTACTGGAAGTGAAACTTGATCTTCCCAGTGTCTGGGTCGAGCGCGAGCGTCGAGTTGGTGTACAGGTTGTCGCCCGGCCGAACTTCAGCGTCCCAGTCGGGCGCCGGATTGCCGGTGCCCCAAAACAAGGTGTGGCTCTCTGGGTCGTACGCACCGGTGACCCAAGCCGAGCCGCCGCCGTACTTCCACGAGTCGCCGCCCCAGCTGTCGTTGCCCGGCTCACCGTGACCGGGCACGGTGTAGGTTCGCCAAACGGATTTCCCGCTCTTGGCATCGAGCGCCTCGATGAATCCGCGCACCGGATATTCGCCGTTGGAAGTGCCGACGTAGATCTTGCCCTTTACC
>CAZILI010000002.1:20493-31806 GCA_964539965.1 uncultured Burkholderiales bacterium
GCTTCCTTGTAGTCCCCCAAACTTTGATCCCACACGACCTTGCCGGTCTTGGCGTTCAGTGCCACGACATGCAGATCGAGTGTTGCCAGGTAGACGTTCTCGCCGTACAGCGCGACGCCACGGTTCACCACGTCGCAGCAAGCGTACTTGGCGACGTCTTCCGGCAGCGCGTGATCGTAGCGCCACAGCATCTCACCCGTTTTCGCGTCCAACGCGAACAGCTTGCTCCACGACGACGTCACGTACATCACACCGTTGTTGACCAGCGGCGTGGTCGTCTGCCCGTCGAGCACGCCAAATGAGAAGCTCCATTGCGCGATGAGCTTCTTGGCATTGCCGCTGTCGATCTGATTGAGGGGGCTATATCGACTGTTGGCGTAATCGCGTCCGTAGGTGATCCAATTGTTGGGTTCTTTTGCCGCATTCAGCAACATGTCGTCGGTGACGGCGACCGGCTCTGCGCAGGTCAATGTCGAGCTCAGCGGCGCTAGCGCCGCAGCGAGCAGACATGCTCGCAACAAGTGGCGGTGAATCATGTGTTCTCCTCCTGTGATTTCGAATGTACCGCGACCCCATGTTAGCACCATGTTTTGCGTGCAACTTGGTCGAAATCGCTCAACTGGCTTACCATTGCAGGACCTAGCCGAACAGTCCCCAACATGTACGATCTTCTCATTCGCGGCGGCACCGTGGTCGACGGCACCGGCAGCCCTTCTTTCCAGGGGGACGTCGCCATCCAGGGTGAACGCATCGCGGCCGTGGGACGCTGCGACGGCCCGGCGCGGCGCACTCTGCAGGCGAGCGGACTTATCGTCACGCCGGGGTTTGTCGATATCCACACCCACTATGACGGGCAGGCCACCTGGGACCCGTTGCTCACGCCCAGCTGCTGGCACGGCGTGACCACCGCGGTGATGGGCAATTGCGGCGTCGGCTTCGCCCCCATGAAGCGCGATCGGCGGGATTTCCTGATCGAGTTGATGGAAGGGGTGGAGGACATCCCCGGCAGCGTGCTGGCAGAGGGCGTGGACTGGGGCTGGGAGAGCTTTCCCGACTATCTGGATGCGCTCGCGGCCAAGCCGCGCATCATGGACCTCGGCGCGCAGCTGCCGCACGCGGCGCTGCGCTACTACGTGATGGGAGAGCGGGGTGCTGCGCGCGAGCCGGCCAACGCCGAGGATCTGGAGCGCATGGCCACGCTTACCGAGCAGGCGCTCGCCGCCGGTGCGCTCGGCTTCACCACTTCGCGCACCCTGCTGCACAAGACGTCGCGCGGAGACTATGTACCGAACTTCGGCGCGGCAGCGCGGGAGTTGGAGGCCATCGCCGCTGGCGTCAGACGCGCGGGCAGCGGGGTACTCCAATTGTTGTCCGATTTCGACGATGCCGACGCCGAGTTCGCTTTGCTGTGTGATTGGATGAAGGCGAGCGGGGGCCGGCCGCTGTCGTTCACCCTGGTGCAACGACTGGAGATGCCGGGGGCCTGGCGTCGCTTGCTCGAGTTGATCGACCAAGCGCAAGCGCGCGGGCTCGCCGTGTGCGGCCAGGTCGCGCCGCGCGCTATCGGGTTGATGCTCGGTCTGGAAGCCACCCTGCACCCGTTCATGACCAAGCCCTCCTACGTTGCCATCGCGGCGCTGCCGATCGCCGAGCGGGTGGCGCGCATGCGCGACCCGGCACTGAGGGCGCGCATACTGGCCGAGCCCTTCGACGCCTTGCCGGGCCGCGTCCCGGCCTTCATCGCGCAGGTGCTGTCGCGGCTCGATCGGGTGTTTGCCCTCGGTGATCCGCCGGACTACGAGCCGCCGCCGTCGGCGAGCGTGGCGGCGCGCGCGGTGCGGATGGGGCGCGATCCGTTGGACCTCATGTACGACTTGCTGCTCGAGCGCGAGGGCAAGGAGCTCCTGTTCGCGCCCGCTGCCAACTACGGCGAGGGCGACTACGAAGCCGCGCTCGCCATGCTGCGCCACCCGCACACGGTGGTCGGACTGGGCGACGGCGGGGCGCACTGCGGCTCGATCTGCGACAGCAGCTTCCCGACCTTTCTGCTGACGCATTGGACCCGCGATCGCACCCGCGGGGCACGCCTCCCGTTGGAATTTGCCGTGCGCCGCTACACGCGCGCGCCGGCGGAGCTGGTCGGCCTTATGGACAGGGGTCTGCTCGTGCCGGGCATGAAGGCCGACGTCAATCTTATCGATCACGCCAATCTCTATTGCTCGCCGCCGCGCATCGTGCACGACCTGCCCGCCGGAGGCCGCCGCCTCATGCAAACCGCGAAGGGCTATGTGGCAACTGTCGTGTCCGGCGCAGTCGTCATGGAGCACGACCAGCCGACCGGCGCGTTGCCCGGGCGCCTATTGCGCGGCGCGCGCGAGGACCCTCGCGCGGCAGCGCACTGACCCGCTGAAAACACCTCACTTCAACTCGACTACTGCACAACCCATGGACACTACACCAACCAGAGCAGCGCAAAGCGCATACACTCGGCGCGCGCGCTATTTCGATTCGGGCAATGCTTTCAATCTCGTCTACTCAGACGTACCTGCCGCGGCCTTTGTCGCGCAGCGTGACGAGGCACTGGCGTCGTCTACGTCCACGAAGCTCATTTTGTGCGACCAGAGCGCGGCGCTCGGCCTCGACACGCCCGCGACCTCGCCTTTGGTGCTGGCTGCCTATGCGCGCGTCCGCGGCGGCGAGTCGCTCGAGATCAATCCGCGCGCGAGCGTCGTGCTGGGTTTCGTGATTCAAGGCGAGGGCAAGCTTACGCAGGGCCGCGACGAAATCGATTGGCGCGAAGGCGATGTATTCTCCGTGCCGGGCGGCAGCCCGATTCGTCTCGCGAGCGCAGGACGAGACTCCGTCCTGTGGATCGTCAGCAACGAGCCGCAACTCGCTTTTGAGAATCTAATGCCACCGGCAGCGGGTCAGGCGCTGGTCGAAGCAGCACACTTTCCCGCAGCGACGATCGCGCAGGAGTTGGACCAGGCGCGGGCGCGGCTCGCCGGTCAAGCGGTGGCGGGGTTGGCGGTCGTGTTCTCGTCAGAAGGCTTGCAAGCGCGGCGCAACATCTCGCCGACCCTCACGCTTGCCATGAACCAATTGCCGCCGGGCGGCCATCAGGTGGCGCACAGCCACAATTCGGTCGCGGTATCACTTGCGGTCACCGGCGAGCATTGCTATTCGATGGTGGACGGAAAGCGCAAAGACTGGTCGCCTTTCGTCACCTTGGTCACGCCGCCTACCAGCGTGCACTCTCATCACAACGAAGGCTCGCGACTCGCCAACTGGCTCATCGTGCAAGACGGCGGCTTGTACTATCACTGCCGAACCATGGGCTTTCGCTTCGAAGAGCCGCTGCATCGCTAACGCATCCTCAAGGCGAGTCCCTCACGACCGTGGCGGCGGTCCTGCGGGACTGCGCTAATCCGTCCTGATGGAATTGATCCGCATCATTGCGATCGCGGTGCTGGCGCACTTGGGTCTCGTGTCGGCGCGCATGACCGCTTCGCTCTATGCGCTCGAACACAAAGCCTCTACCTTTACCGTCGGCGTGATCCTGGCCTTGTTCTCTCTGGTTCCCATGCTGATCGCCGTGCCGGCCGGCCGCTGGCTGGACGCAGTCGGGCCGTGGCGTCCCACGCTCACCGGCATCCTGCTGCTGCAAGGCGGTATGCTGCTGCCTGCGCTGTTTCCCTATGCGACCGCCGACGTGGCGCCCCTGATGGTCTCGTCCGCCTTGGTCGGAACCGGTTGCACCTTGGTCATGCTGGCCGTGCAACACGTCGTGGGCGAGCGGGCAGACCCCAATAATCGTCCGGCGGCTTTCTCCTTATTGGCGTTGGGCGCTTCGGTATCGGGTTTTGTCGGCCCGGTGGCGAGCGGAGCCATCATCGACGCTTTCGGGCACCGAGCGACCTATGCGGCGCTCGTGGTCGAGGTGATGCTGACCCTGGCGTTACTGTGGCGGCATCGCGCGCTGTTGCCGACGCGCCCGCATCAGACAAAGCCGCTCGAGCCGCGTCATCCGCTCGAGCTGCTGCAGCACACCGACCTGCGCCGCATCATGATCGCCACCGCGCTCGTGTCGATGTCCTGGGATCTGCAAACCTTCGTCATTCCCGTGCACGGCACGCGGGTGGGCTTATCGGCCGCGCAGATCGGGCTGGTGCTCGGCAGCTTCGCGCTGGCGACCTTCGTGATCCGCCTGGCGATGCCGCGCTTATCGCGCCGCTACAGCGAGTGGCAGGTGTTGATCTTCACCTTGTTCAGCGCGAGCTTGGCCTTCGCCGTGTTTCCGTTTCTCTCCGCGCTCGCCCCGCTCATGGCGATCGCGTTTTTCTTAGGCCTCGGGCTCGGAGCGGCGCAGCCCAACATTATGTCCTTGGTGCACTCGCGCTCGCCCGAGGGACGCGTGGGCGAGGCGCTCGGCTTGCGCTCGACCATCATCAACAGCAGCCAGGTCGTGTTGCCGCTCGTGTTCGGCGCGTTCGGCTCGGTGCTCGGCGCCGGCGCTATGTTCTGGTCGATGGCGCTCTTAGTCGGGGCCGGCGGCGGGGCCGCCAGCCGCTGGCAGCGTCAAGCGGCGCTACCGGCGCATCGCCAGGTCATTCCCTAGCGGAGCCGTAGTTTGGCCGGCGCGGCGTCTTGCTGCGCGCGCTCTACCTCGGCCTGCAGACGCTCGGTGAGATCGACGTAGCGCCCGCGCGCGTACACCAGCGGCGCTCGCTCGCTCGTCTCATGCGCGAGCACACGTCCGACCAGTATCTCGTGATCGCCACCGGGATAGCGAGATTCCGTGCGGCAGCTAAACGTTGCCGCCGCGCCCTCCAGTAACGGTACGCCCTGGCCCGTATCGCGGAACCGCAGACCCTGGAATTTATCGCCGCCGGATTGCGCGAAGCGCTCGGACAGTTCCTGCTGATCGGCCGCCAGCACGTTGACCACGAAGTGCGCGGACTGCGCAAAGGCTTCGTAGCTCACCGCCTTGAGCGACAAGCTCCACAGCACCAGCGGCGGCGACAGCGAGACCGAACTGAACGAATTCACCGTCAGGCCCACCGGCTCGCCCTGCGCGTTGCGGGTCGTGACCACGGTGACGCCGGTCACGAAACTGCCGAGAGCGCGGCGCAACAGTTTGGGGTCGAGGCTCATCGTGTTTGCCCGGTGAACCTCAGGCGGCTTTCGCGCTCGCCGGCTCGGCCGCTTGCAGGCTCGGCCATATCTTGGTCATGAACTGCTCTAGCTCCCAAATCACTTCGTCTTTCGGCTGCTGCGCATAGTGCCAGATCAGAGTCAAGAATTCACAAGGCGCCTTGGCAAACTCGTCTTGATAGAGCTTGCGTGCCTGCTCCAAGGTGCCGCCCAAGAATAACCCGGAGTCCTTCATGTTCTGCACCCAGTCTACCTCGGCCGGCAGCTGGGGGAAAAACGGCGAGTAGAAGTTCTTGTAGATGTCGAGATCATACTGCATCAGCTTGCGCTGATAATCTTGCTCGTCCTTGGCGATATGCGGCCAGCGCACGATATTCTGGCGCTCGCCGAAGGCGACGCGGTGGCCGTGCTTGGCGGCTTCGTCGCAATACAGGCGTGAGTACTTCGCCACCAGATCTCCCTTCGAGAAGTGCACCGGCGTGTAGCCGTGACGCGCGCAAAAGCGTACCGAAGGCTCGCTGCGCGCCACCGCGACGAATACCCGCGGATGCGGGCGCTGATAAGGCGAGGGCACCACGCTGAAGCGCCGCAGCGCGCCCATGTCGTCCACTTCGCCCTCGCCGCCGGCCGCCTGGGCGATTTTCCACGCCGGGTAGCCGACAATGCCGCTCGCCAGCGGGTAGGGCGCTTGATAGTAGCGGCCCTCGAGCCGGGTCGAATCCTCGGTCCAGCATTTCACTACCATCGCCACACGCTCTTCGAAGATCTCGCGGTTGCGCTCGTCGTCTTGACTGCCGTCGGACAGGGTCGCACGGCTCTCTGTGAACTGCCCAAGGGTGTTGGTCCAGCGTGCTTGGTAGCCGCGCGCGAAGCCGACGAAATAGCGCCCTTGCGCGATGTGATCGAGGATGGCAGTTTCCTCGGCCACGCGAATCGGGTCCTGCGTGGTCATGACGTAGCCGAGCGCGCCGACGTTTATCTTCTTGAACTGTCCTGCCCACCAGGCGTTGAGTATGCCGGGATTGGGCCCGACCTCGTAGCCCTCCGAGTGCAGGTGATGCTCGATCGTGCTCGCGCCCCACACACCCAGCTCTTCGGCCGCGCGGATGATGTCCAGCCAATCATGCAGTGCCCGATGATATAGCTCGCGGCTGCGCCCGAGCGGTCGGCGGCGTTTGCGGTCGTCTTCGTCGGCCGCGGGGATCATAGGATAGAGTTGCACGATTACTTTTGGAGGGGCCATCGGAGTGTTCTTTCGGTTTTTTGCCGCTCAAAAAAGTCGAAAGTCTATGCCGGCCGCACGACTCCCAGCCAATAGGGTTTGCCTATACTAGCCATCGCGGCGAGCGATCGCCGCGACCGGGGCCGGTAGCGAGCGCGCCGCCCGCAGATCGCTTTCCAGCATCGCGATGAAGCGCTCGGCGGCAGCCGATAGGGATTTGTGTGCCGAGCGTATCTCGTAGATTTCGGTAGTGAGGCTGGGGGACGCGATCGGATTGATGCTGAAGCGCAGAGATTCGAACTCGTTTACCAGCGCGATGCTGGGCAGGATACTCGACCAATCCGAGTGGGCGACGAACTGCAAGGTAGCGCTCTGCCCATCGATCTCCAGAGTCTTCGCCGGACGAAAACTGCCTTGGAGAATGTGTTCTTCGAGCGTGTGGCGCAAGAAGTGGTGGCGCGAAGGCAACACCAGCTTCAACTCGCTTAGGCTGGCGAGATCGACCGGGGTGAACGGCCGCAGCCCTTTGTCACGTCCCGAAACCAGCACCAGCGAGTCGTTGACCAGTGCGCGCAACTCGAGCCCACCGCTGTGGGCAGGCCGATTGCAGATGGCGAAGTCGACTTGCTCTGCCAAGACCCATTGTGCCAAGGTGCCGCTCAGGCCCTCGACGATGCGCACCTCGACGTTGGCGTACGCTTCCGTGTAGCGCGCCAGCATCGGCGCGAGCGGCCCGTGGCAAATCGATGGCATGATGCCGGCCGTGATCGCGCCCGCGAGTGAGCCCGAGAACTGCTTCATCTCATCGTCCACCGCGCTCAGTCGCTTGAGGACGTCGTTGCACAACCCGTAGAAATGCCGGCCCGCCGGTGTCGGCGTGACGCCTTGCACGGAGCGCTCGAACAATTTGACCTTGAATTCGTCTTCGATCTGCTGGATGTGTACGGTGAGCGCGGGCTGGGCGATATGCTCGCGCTCGGCCGCCCGGGTAATGCTCTTGGCCTCGTAGACCGCGACGAAGTAGCGAATCTTGCGGATGTCGAGCAAGTAGTAACCTCCGGGTCAGCGCTTCGGTAACGCAGCCTACCATACCAAAGCGCACGACGTCTGAGCGGCGACCCGCCATTGGCTCTTATACTCCATTAGGTAGTGGCCGGAACGTGGCGTCCAGAGTAAGGTTGTGGCATCATACCCCCGTGAGCAAGAAGCCCGAACGCGTCAGTACGCGGGTTGCCCCAAGCGGCAGCATGGAGGTGATGTCGCAACAAGAGGTGCAGCGCTTGCTCGGCGGCGGCGACCCGGAATTGCACGCCCTATTTCGACGCTGCGCGCTGGCCGTGCTCAATAGCGGTGCGACGACCGACAACGCGCACGAGATCTTCGAAATCTATGCCGACTTCGACGTGCAGATCCTGCCGCGCCCCTGGGGTGTGCAGCTCGAGATCGCCAACGCACCTTCGAGCGCATTCGTCGACGGCAACATGATTCAAGGCCTGAAGGAGCATCTGTTCGCCGTGCTGCGCGATGTGGTGTACATCGGCACCGAGATCGCGAGCGAGCGCTTCATGCCGCGCACCGGCGCGAACATCACCAATGCCGTGTTCCACATTCTGCGCAACGCCCGCGTGCTCGAAGCGCGCGCGCGGCCGAACTTGATCGTGTGCTGGGGCGGGCATTCAGTGAACCGCGAGGAGTACGAATACAGCAAGGCGGTCGGCTACCACTTCGGCCTACGCGGACTCAACGTGTGCACGGGCTGCGGACCGGGCGCCATGAAGGGGCCCATGAAAGGCGCCATGGTCGGGCATTCCAAGCAGCGCAACGCGGCGGGCAGCTATGTCGGCGTCACCGAGCCCGACATCATCGCGGCCGAGCCACCCAACGCCATCGTCAACCGGCTGGTGGTCATGCCGGACATGGAAAAGCGGCTGGAAGCCTTCGTGCGCTTGGGCCACGGCATCGTGGTGTTCCCCGGAGGAGTGGGCACCACCGAGGAGATCTTGTTCCTGCTCGGCGTGTTGCTGCATCCCGACAATGCCGACATCGAGCTGCCGCTGATCCTGACCGGTCCGCACGGCAGTGCGGAGTATTTCCGCCGCGTCGACCAATTCATCGGCGCGACCTTGGGCATCCAAGCGCAAAAGCGCTACCAGATCATCACCGATCATCCTGAGGCCGTCGGCCGTGCCATGGCGCAAGCCATGCAGCGCGTGCGCAGTCAGCGGCGCGCCAGCCGCGATGCGTGGAACTTCAATTGGCTGCTGCGGGTCGAGGACGAGTTTCAGGCGCCGTTCGTCGCCACCCACGAGGCGATGGCGAAACTGCAATTGTCGGCTGACTTGCCGGCGCACGAACTGGCCGCGCAACTGCGCCGCGCGTTCTCCGGCATCGTCGCCGGCAACGTCAAGGACCACGGCATCCGCCGCATCGCCGAGCACGGCCCGTTCGAGTTGCGTGGCGAGCGGCGCGTGATGGATCAGTTGGACGGTCTGTTGGCCGCCTTCGTCGAGCAGGGGCGCATGAAGATCGAGAGCGAAAGCTACCAGCCCTGCTACCGGCTGGTGACCCAGTAGCGGACTATACCCACTCCTGTAGCATCTTGTAGCCCGCATCCCGATGCGGGCTATGTAGCTATACCCCCTAGGCACCCCCGGAGAAAAACGCCAACAGCTGCGCTGCGGTCGCCTCGGGCTGCTCTTCGGCAAGGTAATGCCCGCACGCTAAGGCCTGGCCGCTCACCTGTTCGGCCCATTCGCGCCACACGGCGAGAGTGTCGTACCAGCCTTCGAGCCTCGCTTTTGCACCCCACAGTGCGAGCAGCGGGCAAGCGATACGCCGGCCGGCGCGCTTGTCGGCCGCGTCGTGCTCGCAGTCGATGCCGGCGGCGGCGCGATAGTCTTCGCAGATCGCGCGTATCGTCTCCGGTTTGCCGAAACAGTCGAGATAGTCTTCGAGCGCCTCGCCCGTGAACGTGTCGGGCGCCTGACCGCGGCTTACGTGCCAGTGCCAAAACCAATGCGGATCGGCACCGATCAGGCGCTCGGGCAGCGGCGCCGGCTGGGCGAGGAAAAACCAGTGGTAGTAGCCCAAGCCGAACTCGCGCCCGCCGCGCGCGAAGGCTTCATAGGTGGGCACGATATCCAGCACCGCCAATTTCCGCACGGCGGCGGGAAAGTCGAGCGCCATGCGATAGCCCACCCGGCCGCCGCGGTCGTGGCCGGCGACGAAGAAGCGCTCGTGACCGAGCAGGCGCATCAACTCCACTTGGTCTCGCGCCATCGCGCGCTTGGCATAGGCGGCGTGATCCGGCGAGGAGGGCGGTTTGCTGCTCTTGCCGTA
The DNA here is from genome assembly GCA_964539965.1 of uncultured Burkholderiales bacterium. Lineage (GTDB taxonomy): Bacteria > Pseudomonadota > Gammaproteobacteria > Burkholderiales > JALYOK01 > CAZILI01. The sequence continues at coordinate 30,209 of CAZILI010000002.1, forward strand.
GCCGGTGAGATCGCTCGCCACGACAGTAAATCGCCTCTGGAGCGCGGGCGCCACCTTGTGCCACATGACGTGCGTCTGGGGATTGCCATGCAACAAGAGCAGCGGCGGGCCGCTGCCGCCGACCCGCAGGCGCAACTCGACTGCGCCCACGCTAAGCTGCTTTAGCTCGAATCCTTCGAACACCGTGGTACTCCCGATTCTGTCCGGTCGACTCAGCAAAAACGGAAAAGGAAGCGCGCAGGCTTCCTTTTTGTTCTGGATCATTCGACATGATCGTCTGGGCCGCAGACGCTAGCGGCCGGGTGTGACTACCTCTGAAAGGTCTCCAGAGCGAGATCCTGCCCCGCTCCGGACGGGACTAGCCCGGGGGAACACCTTCGTTCATCGTGCCTGCTCTCCGAACCGGTTACTTCGTCCCGGCAAGGGCGCGAAACCGAAGCCGACCGCACCTTCCCTCTTGGCGCACATGACGCCGGCGTTTCGTCCCCGCTCGGTAACGCCATGCTAGGCAGGTCACCGTCGCGATGTCAATAGGCGGCGAGCGCGCGAGATTTGCGGCACATCGGTCGCCGCGGCGCTTACAATAGCGGTTTGGATTCGCTCACCGCTTTCCCGCCTCTATGCAGCGCGACCGCGCAACGCTACACTCCACCCGCGGTTGCGTCACCGACCGGCAGACTTCCCACCCGCAAGGCAGCGGCGCATCGAACATTCATGCGGATCACGGCATCGCCTGCGCGAAGCGCGCGGCGCCTCCGGCGTTCCCATCAACACAAATACGGTAACAGGAGACCATTCCATGGCCTTGCAGCGTTATTGTCATTACATCGACGGACAATCGGTCGAGCCGGCAAGTGGCGCCTGGTTCGAGAGCTTCAATCCGTTCACCGGCGAGCCCTGGGCCGAGATCGCCCAAGGCAACGCGGAAGACGCCGATCGGGCGGTGCGCGTTGCGCACCGCGCCTTCACCGAGGGGCCCTGGCCGCAGTTGACCGCGACCCAGCGCGGTGCGCTGTTGCGCAAGCTGGGTGATCTAGTCACCCGAGACGCGGTCAAACTCGCGCAGACCGAGGTGCGTGACAACGGCAAGTTGATCGCCGAAATGCAAGGGCAACTGAACTACGTGCCGCAGTGGTACTACTACTTCGGCGGGCTGGCCGACAAGATTCAGGGCGCAGTCTTACCGCTCGACAAGAAAGGCTATTTCAACTTCACGCGCTTCGAGCCGCTCGGCGTGTGCGTGGCGATCACGGCGTGGAATTCGCCGCTGCTGCTGCTCGCATGGAAGTTGGCGCCGGCCTTGGCGGCGGGCAACACCGTGGTGATCAAGCCCTCGGAATTCACTTCGGCTTCAACGCTCGAATTCGCGCGTTTGGTGGAAGAGGCGGGCTTTCCGCCCGGTGTCGTCAACGTGGTGACCGGCTTCGGCAAAGAAGTCGGCACGCCGCTGGTGACTCATCCGTTGGTGAAGAAGATCGCTTTCACCGGCTCGGATGCGACCGGCCGCTTCATCAACGAAATGGGCGCGAGGAGCCTGAAGCGCGTTACCTTGGAGTTGGGCGGCAAGTCGCCCAACATCGTGTTCGATGACGCCAAAC
>CAZILI010000003.1:0-31111 GCA_964539965.1 uncultured Burkholderiales bacterium
GGGTTCGGTCGTGCAATTGATGCCTAACGAAGTCATGATCAAGCAGCAGAAGGGGTTCAGTCCGCCAACCCGAGACTGGGAGTTCTTCTGGATCGACGTTGACAAGAGCGGCTCCAAGATATTCACTCGGGGCTTTGCCGAGGTGAACAACCGCTTCGGATTGAATTGCTTCACCTGTCACGTCAAAGCCCGACCGGAACACGACTTCATCTGTGAGACCGAGCACGGCTGCGACCCCATACCGGTGACGAAGGCGATGTTTGGCGCGTTGCAGCGGACCGATCCGCGCTGCAAGGGTTCCGATCAGGTAAGCGCCGAAGACTCTGAGGCGCTGAAACAACTCGGCGAAATCGTAAAGGCATTGACCGAGAAGAAGTGAACACACCCATCGATGCGGCGCTCGACATTCCTAAGAGGGAGATGCCAAAATGCCTGCTAGTCTGTCGCTTGATCACCTCAACCTGCCGGCTCGCGATCCCGAGGGACTGGCGCAGTGGTATGCGCGCACCTTCGGCCTGACTGCGGACGCGCATCGCGTTCGTGGCGAGAGTGTGCTGATTGCCTTTCAATCGGGCGAGCCGATCGACCGTTCGCCCGAGTTGCATGTCGGGCTGCGCGTTCCCTCACTAGCCGATCTGGCCAAGTGGGCGGAGAAGTTCGGCGCTCAGGTGACGATGGGCGCCGAGTTCAACTCCTTTCGCACCAGCGATCCCGAGGGTAACTGCATCGAACTGTATTGTAGGGCACGTGTCTAGCCCGCTCGCACATCTGTATTCCGGTCGATAATGGTCATGCAGATTGTCGACGCGCAGATACATTTGTGGGGCAGCGGGCTGCCGAGCAACCGCGCCCATCGCCAGGTTACGGCGTTTACTACGGCGGAAGCCGTCCGGTTGATGGACGAAGGCGGTGTGGATGCGGCTGTGATCCACCCGCCGAGTTGGGATCCCGGCGCCACTGAGATGGCGTTCGACGCGGTACGTGACCATCCAGGACGATTCGCGATCATGGGCTCGCTGCCTCTCGAGCGGGCGGAGTCGCGCGCCCGCATCGCGAGTTGGAGAGATCAGCCGGGGATGCTGGGCCTGCGCTATCTATTTCTCAACGAGCCGGAGCGGTCTTGGTTGGAGGACGGATCGTTAGACTGGGTGTGGCGTGAGGCAGAGCGCGCTGCTGTTCCCATTGCAGTGCTCGCCACCGACTCGCTGCGAGTGATCGGAGCTATTGCCGAGCGGCATCCTGGCCTACGCCTGACCATCGATCATTTGGGTGGGAGGGGGGGCAACACGACATTAAAGGACGCCGCCGCTATGACGCATATGCCGGAACTGTTGGCGCTTGCTCGATATCCGAATGTTGCCGTGAAGGCGACCGGTGCGCCTGGTTATTCCAGCGAACCGTATCCGTTTCCGGCAATGCACGTGTACTTGCGCCAGGTATTCGATGCGTTCGGCCCTCATCGAATGTTTTGGGGAACCGACATCACGAAAATGCCTGTCTCCTGGCGCCAGTGCATCTCGATGTTCACCGAAGAGCTACCTTGGCTTTCCGCCGAGGACAAGAAGCTCGTGATGGGAGACGCCGTCTGCGCCTGGTGGGGTTGGGATCGGAGCGCGCGCGTTTGAAGCTCTACCGGGCAAGTGGTACAGTTGGCCAAAGAAGCGCGTGACCGAACCCTTTTTTCACAACTAAGTCGACTCGCGCTGCAGGTACAGGAGTCTGCTCGAGCGGAGGGGCATCGTGGTGTGCAAGTCTGGCGAAGCTAACGCCAGTGGGCCGACCGCGCGTCGGTCTACGCTAAAGATGGCGCTGAGCCTACTCTTTGGGCTCGATCTCGCGCCGAGTGTACGAGCTCAGAACACCGAGCAAAACAGCAACCGGCCACAGCCGGGGGATCAGTTGGTGTTTGCCGACGGGGAGCGCAAGGGTCAGCCTATCGCCGCGGCGGACCTACAAGTAGACGGGCCTCAAATCCAGGCGTTTCCCATCGACCCGGCGAGCAAGGTGATTCGCGACGGGTCGCGCCTGAACAAGGTCTTGCTTGTCCGCTGCGACCCGCAGCGACTGAATGAAGAGACGCGCGCCCGTGCGGCCGACGGCATTGTCGCCTACTCCGCGGTATGTACGCACCAGGGCTGCGATGTCGGCGCGTGGGACGCCGAAACCAAGACGTTATGGTGCCCTTGTCATGACTCGAAGTACGATCCGAGAGAAAGTGGTCGGGTCGTGGGTGGACCCGCTCCCAAGCGTCTTGCTACGCTGCCGCTGAAGATGGTGGACGGCGCGCTGACGGTCGCGGCGGGGTTCAGCGGCTCAGTGGGTTTTCAGATCCGCTGAGCATTGTTGTCCAGTAGCTCAGAGCCTTTAAGAGAGGAGGAACTCTGTATGCGCACGAAATGGAGTAAAGCCAAACTAGTTTTGTTGCTCGGTGCAATCGGCGGCTTGCCGCTGATCGGCCATGCCCAAGTGGCCAACTACAGCCCGGTCACGGATGCGAGATTGCAAAACCCTGAGGCAGAGAACTGGCTCATGTATCGCGGCAACTATGCGGGTTGGGGGTATAGCCCGCTGGGCAAGATCGATTCCGGCAATGTCGGCAAGCTCATTCCCGCCTGGACTTTCGGCACCGGAGTGGGCGAGGGCCACCAGTCGCCGCCGATGGTCAACAACGGGGTGATGTTTGTAACCACTCCTCAAAATCAGGTGATAGCGCTCGATGCGCGCAGCGGCGAGGTTCTATGGCAGTACAAGAAGGCACTACCCGAAGACCTGATGCAGTTGCATCCGACCAATCGCGGCGTCGCGCTGTACGAAGACAAGGTGTATCTCGCGACGGTTGACGCGCACTTGGTCGCCCTCGACGCGAAGACCGGCAAGGTCGTGTGGGATAAGGTGGTCGACGATTACAAGAAAGGCTACTACTGCACGTTGGCTCCATTGGTGACCAACGGCAAGGTCATGGTCGGCACCTCGGGGGGCGAGTTGGCCATTCGTGGTTTCGTGCAAGCTTTCGACGCGAAGAGCGGTGACACGCTTTGGCGCACTTACACCATTCCCGAGCCGGGCCAAAAAGGCTCTGAGACGTGGAGCGGCGAGGCATGGAAGACGGGCGGCGGATCGGTGTGGATTCAGGGTACCTTCGACCCGCAGCTGAACCTCGCGTACTGGGGCGTTGGAAATGCGGCTCCTTGGGCTGGAGACTTCCATCCCGGCGACAATCTCTATACGACTTCAGTCATCGCACTCGACCCCAATACCGGCGCCATCAAAGCGCACCACCAATACCACTGGAACGACTCGTGGGACTGGGATGAGGTGACACCGCCGATGTTGATCGACGTCCAGCGCGACGGGAAGACCATAAAGGGTCTCGTCCACCCCGGGCGCAATGGCTATCTGTGGCTGCTGGAGCGCGCCGCCGACAAGATCTCGTTCGTGGCGGCGAAGCCGTACGTGACTCAGAACGCCTTTAAGAGCATCGACCCCAAGACGGGCCGGCCCGAGTATGTGCCGGAGCATACCCCGGTCAAGGGCAAGCTGATCGATTTCTGCCCGTCACTGTGGGGGGGCAAGGATTGGCCGCCGGCCGCGTACAACCCCAAGACGAAGCTGGTCTACATCCCGTCCAACGACAACCACTGCGGTAGCTTGAAGTCCAAGGCCGACGAGCCGATGGTTGCCGGCCAGCTCAAGCTCGGTGTCGAGATACCCGACATCAAGCTGATCGTCGATCCCGCAACCAAGACGATCGGCAAGTTGCAGGCTTGGGATGTCGCCAAGGGGCAGCGCGTATGGGCGCAGGATTTCGAGAGCCATAGCTTCGGGCCAGTGCTCACCACCGGCGGCAATCTCGTGTTCCAGGGCGGGACTAACGACCGCTACTTCCGCGCGTTCGACGCGACCACGGGCAAGCAACTATGGCAGTTCCGCACCAATTCCGGGGTCACGGCCGTGCCGGCGTCGTACATGGTTGACGGTGTGCAATACATTGCGGTCCAGTCTGGTTGGGGTGTCGACGCCGAGCGCATGCAAGGCTCCCTCATCGCGGCAGGCTACAAGCGTAAGAACTACGACCCGAACGTGCCCATCCCGCAGGGCGGCGTGCTTTGGGTTTTTGCTCTAGGGAAGTAAAAGCTACTAAAAGACACCGGGCCGGCTGCTGCGTGCAGTCGGCCCGGTTTGTTTTTCCGATCAGCCGAAGGCCCGGCTGCCGCTTAGGGCTTGGCCCGTGTAGTCGCGTTGCCACGCTCGCAGGTAAGCCTGCCGCCGTCGTTACGAACTGGGCTTTGACAAGTTTCCGGATCGGCCAAGAACGTCGGCTGCCAGCGACCGACCGCGGTCATGCAGGTGGCGGATAGCACGTTGCCGTTCAATTCCAGCCCCCGACAGCCCTCGACCTTCGTGTCGACCGCCACCACCGACTCACCGGAGCAGCGCAGTTCTCCATTGACATTGGCGATACCGCCCCGACAGAGCCGATAGTTGTCCAGGTGGGTTGGCTGCCACATTCCGGCCGCATTCTTGCAAGTGCTACGTAGGGTAGTCGAGTTCACAAAACTATCACGGCAAGTTGCCAGATAAGAGCCGCGCGGCGGTGTAGTGCCTTGGTTGCATTGAAGCTGTCCTTCCACGTTGCTGATTTGCCCCAGGCACTGCGTTACGCCGACGAGTTCGGTCTTCCGCCATGTTCCACCCGCGTCCAAGCAGGTGCCATGCAAGGTATTTCCGCTTACGTAGCTATCACGGCAGCTTTGCGAGTAGGGGCCGAACGGCGCGGGGGCGCCTCGCTCGCAGACCAACGTGCCGTTGGAGTTCGCGATGTCTCCGACGCACGCGCGAAAATCCTCCAGCCGGGTCTCGAGAAACTGGCCGCCGCGCGACTTGCAGTTACTTTCCAGCGTGCGGCCCACGACCCTGCTGTCCTTGCAGTTGAGCAAATAGCTGCCTTGAGGTGGGGATTCCGCCCAGGCCGGCGCGCCGGCGCTCCCTGTTAGCAAGGCTACGACGCCGACGACAACCCTTCCTTGCCGAGGGCGCTGCAGCGATTGACCAGGCGCCCGATGGGTGTGCTGATACATGCTCACCATCGTACTCCGCACCCCGCCGTCGAACAATTCGGGCACGGGTTCGACGTCGAGGCGGCCAGCGTTGTCAAGTTATGTCGCAGGGTGGTGCCAAGGCTAGAGCGACCGCGAGACTATGCAAGTGATTGATTCGACGTGAGCACGAGCGGCCAGCGGCAGATGGCACATCGCTTGCACTGTAGTCGCCATCGGGTGGCGGCGCCGACCGAACGATGCGAAATAGGCGCAACCCATCATGAGGAGGCTCTTACATGACAACCAGCGAGTTCGAAGCGAGCGTTCTTGCCGAGGAGGAAGCAGTCGGCGAGAGGAGTGTCTTCACGACCCGGGAGGCTCCGTCTGTCGCACCCAAAGGCAATGACCGGCCAAGCGATTGGCCGGAGGGCGGTCCGATCGATCTGCGTGTCCATGACTTGCCACATCGCTCTTCGACTACCGAGTGGTGGTACCTCAATTGCCATGTCGCGACTCATGGCGGGAGGCAGCTCTCGTTGTTCGCAAGTTTCTTTCGCATTCTCCTCGATCAAGGCGCAGCGAGCAGCAAACCCGAGTATGCGCACGCGCTGAGTTGGGCGCTGGTCGACCCGAGCGCCGGGAAGTATTACGCCGATTCGCTGGTTGATCCATGCGCGCCGGCCGTCGCATTGGAAAAGCTCGAACGCGGCGAATGCGGTTTCGATCCGTTGTTGAAGCGCGCCGCCCAGGATATGTTGCGCGAGGGAAAGGTCCCGCACCCGGACCGCCTGATGGCAGCAGCCGCGCAGATTAGTCACACCAAGCTCGACTTGGACTTCGGCGGCTGCGGTTTACGTAAGCTAGAGAACGGCGCTTACGCTCTGAGTCTCACGCGCGATACGGCGGACGCTGCCTGCGAACTCGTGTTCCACCCACTGAGCGCGCCGATACGCCACGGCGACGACGGCCTGGTGCGCGGAGCAGCGGGTGAGGGCATGTTCTACTACTTTATTCCGAAATGCCGAGTAGAGGGGCAGATCCGCGTTGAGGCCGAAGCACCGGTGAAGGTGGCCGGCAGCGGTTGGTACGACCACGAATTCGGTCAATCCCGCAAGGATCAAGAGCAAACGCAAGCTTCGTGGAATTGGATTTCGGTTCAGCTCGACAACGGCTATCAGATCTCCGCGTACGATCTCTTCGACGACGTTCGCGCGACCGGGCTCGGGCGCTGGGCGATCGTGGTAGATCCACAGGGTCGTCGCCATAAGAGCGTCAATTTTCGTCTCGAGCCGCTGACGCATTGGATCAGCACGCGTACGTTCGCCGAGTACCCGACTAGTTGGGCACTCGAAATCCCCGAAGTGGAACTGTCGCTCGAGGTCGAAGCGGCTTTCCCCGCGCAGGAGTTCGTGACCATCATTTCCGAGCCCGCCTTTTGGGAAGGTCGTGTCGGTGTGGTGGGCGAGATGAGGGGGCGGCCAGTGAAAGGCCTAGGCTTCGTCGAGCGCACGGGATTCGGCGCGCCGCGTGCGTTGCCCCAGCTCTTATCCGCAGCAGGCGAGCAGACTCGCCGCGCAGTCGGTGCGCTCCTGCCCACCAGGCCGACCGAGGCACAAGCGCGCCGTTTGATCGCCAGCGAGGCGCATCGTCATTACGTCGAAGACTTGGATCTGGACCAACACGCGCGCACCGTCCTCGCGCCGCTGCGAGAGATGATCGATCGCGGGGGAAAGGCGTGGCGCTCCTTCGCGATGCTCGCTTGCATCGACGCGGTCGGAGGCGACTCGCAACCCTTCGCCGACTGGGCGGCGTTGCCTGAGCTCGTGCATACCGGCTCGCTTATCGTCGACGACATTGAAGACGGTTCGACACTGCGCCGCGGCGGCCCCGCATGCCACGTCATGCATGGCGAGGCGATTGCGATCAACGCCGGAAATGCCGCGTACTTTCTGGGCGAGGCGTTGCTGCGTGAGAGCCGGTTGGACGGCGAGATGAAACTACGCCTGTACGAGCTGTACTTCGAAGCGCTGCGCGCCGCTCACGCCGGTCAAGCCGCCGATATCGACGGGCTGCGCGGCGCCATGCCCGCGGTGGTGGAAAGCGGCGCCGGCGACCTCCTCGAACGCCGCGTGTTGTGCGTGCACCGCCTGAAGTCCGCAGTGCCGGTTCGCTCCCTGGCGATGATGGGCGCGATCATCGGCAGCGGTACGCCCGAACAAGTCAGACGCATGGGTGACTACTTCGAGAAGGTCGGTCTCGCGTTCCAGATCATGGACGACGTTCTCAACCTGCGAGGCTTTCCTGAAGGGCTGAAGACCCGGGGAGAAGACATCTTCTGCGGAAAAGTGACCATGCCGATCGCCAAGGCCATGTCCCGGCTCGGACTACGACGTCGCCGCAAACTGTGGAAGGTTCTCTCAGCCAAGCCGCGCGACGCTGTCACCGTTTCCGGAGTCATCGATGAACTGGAAGCTTGCGGTGCCATCTCCGCTTGCGTCGAACAAGCGCGGGAACTTCCGGAGCACGCCTGGCGTGCCTTGGATCCGTTGTTGAAGGACTCGCGGACCAAACTCATGCTGCGAGCATTCGGCTGGTATGTGTTGGAAAGAAACTACTGAAGGAGGAGCTATGTTGGACGGGATATGCCTACAAGACGTCATGCCGCATTCATCGCCAGTCTTTTTGCCCCAGACGAGAAGCAGGAAGCGCTCGGCCTCCGTGTTTCATGAATCGATCTGCCTGCACACGGAGTACGGTCCGCAATTCATCGACCTGACCGATCGCGTGAACGAGATCGTCGCGCAGTCCGGCATGTCCTACGGAATGGTGAACATACAAACGCGCCACACCACGACCGCGATCGTCATCAACGAAAACGAGCCGCTGCTCCTGGAAGACATGAAGCTCATGCTCGATCGCTTGGCGCCGGCTAGCATGGACTACCAGCACAACAATTTTGCCATTCGCACCGTCAACATGGTGCCGGGCGAAGTCGCCAACGGTCACGCGCACTGCCAAGCGTTGCACCTACGCGCCTCCGAGACCGTCAATTTGCTCGACGGTCGACTGCAACTGGGGCGCTGGCAGCGCATCTTTCTGCTCGAGCTTGACCACGCCAGGGAGAGAACCGTGTCCGTGCTGCTGCTTGGCCAATGACCGTGAGTGGCTTCGTCCGCCACGCCGTTCAACCCCGCCCGTAGCAAAATGTACGCGCTATTCACCGCTATTCCTCTGATCGGGCATTTGAACCCGCTCGTGTACCAAGCCGTGGAGTTGCAGCGCCGTGGCTGGCGGGTCGCGGTCGCCAGTACCGCCGAGGTCGGCGCATTCCTTGAGCGTGAACATCCGGCCGTCCCGTTCCTCGCGCTCGGAACGTCAGGCGGCGCGGCCGCCTATCTCAAGCGCGTGCAAGCGCTCGCCTCAAGCGACCGGGATTTTGCGCGCGGCGCGTTGCGCATCGTGCGAGCGCTGAAAGCGATGTGGCCTTGCATGTTTGACGGCTTGACCGACGCCGTGCGCCAAGACCGCCCCGACGTCATGGTCGTTGACTTGTTCTCTTCAGCTGGCATGTGCGTGGCCGAAGCAAACGCGATTCCGTTTGTCGTCAACAACGCCAACTTGCTGCCTTGCCTGCCTGTGCAAATGCTGCCTGCGGCGAATCATGTTCCCACCTTGTTCTCCGGCCGCTCGATCCGGGCCGTCGGGCGCGCGCGAGCATGCCTGGCGCCGTTGCTTCGCCGACTTGCTGCCGGAGCAGCCGCACTGACAGTGGGGCGAGATCTCAACGTCTTGCGGCGCAGTCGAGGTTTGCGCTCGATCGATATCCCCGAATTGCTCAACGGGCGCCCAATTCTGGTCGACGGGGCATTCGGGCTCGAATACGAGCGTGCGCTTCCTGCCAACGTACACATGGTGGGCGCCATGCTGCCGGCGGAGCCGGCTCCTCTACCGGGAGATCTAGCGGCGTGGCTCGATCGGGGGCGGCCGGTGGTCTATGTCAACCTCGGCACCATGACGATCGCCACCCCCAAGCAGCTCGGCACGATGCGTGATGCGTTGAAGGAGGGACCGTTTCGCGTCCTATGGATAGTGGGAGAGTCTGATGCAGGGGCGCTGGCGCCCGCGGCTTCCGAGCGCTTCAAGATCCTACCTTGGGGCCCGTCTCCGCTTGCGGTGCTCTCGCATCCCAATGTACGCGCCTTTGTCTCTCACTGCGGCATCAATAGCGTGCATGAGGCGATCCAGGCGGGCACGCCGATCGTGGGCATCCCGATGTTTGCAGACCAACTCGACATGGGCGTGCGCCTGAGCGACGCGGGCATCGGCATTTGCCTCGACAAGGTCCGATTCACGGCATTCGAACTGCGCCAGGCGCTGCAACAAGCAATGAGCGATTCGTCCTTCGCCGTAAATCTCGCGCGGGTGCGCGGATGTTTTCAGCGCGCCGGCGGGCCGGCGCGCGCGGCCGATCTTATCGTGCAAGCGGCAAGGAGCTGACATGTACGCGCTATTCGTTTCCCTTCCCTACGTCGGACATGTCAATCCACTGTTGCGACAAGCCCAGGCGCTGCAGCGGCGCGGTTGGCGTGTCGGCGTCGCCGGTATGCGGGAAATGGCAAGACACGTAGCGGCCGAAGCGCCGGATATCCCGTTTGTCGATCTGGGTGCGTTGGGCGACTTAACGCTCGAACTGCGCCGCCTGGAACTGACAGCCTCGATGGATCCCAACTACCTAACCGGCGCGTTGACCATCGCCAAGGGACTCGTTTGGGTCGGGCCCCTCATGCTCGAGGGTTTGTGCCGGCACCTGGCGCAAGAGCGTCCCAACGTGGTCGTGACCGACATCTTCACCGCGGCCGGAGCTTGTGCCGCAGAGCGTTTCGGCATTCCGTTGGTCTTCAACAATCCGTCGTTGCTGACGGGGGTTCCGGTCAGCCTGCTGCCGCCTGCGCCGGACGTTCCGTTCACCCTCACGGCCCGTTCCATCCACGCAATGCGCTGGTGCGATCGCGCCATCGAGCCGTTGCGCCGAATCCTCAGCGACTGGGCAACCGCGGCCACCGTGGGTCGCCATCTCAACGATCTGCGCAAGCGCGCGGGGCTGCCGGCGACGAATCTTACCGACCTCTTGCGCGGCAAGCCCATCCTCGTGAACGGATCGTTCGGCCTCGAGTACCGCCGAGCGCTGCCCGAAAATATCCATATGGTGGGACCTATGCTGGCGCAAGCCGCACCGGCTCTATCTCCCGAACTCGACCGCTGGCTGACACAAGGTCCGCCGGTGGTGTACGCCAACCTCGGCACCGTGGTGAAGCCTTCCACTTCACAACTCTCCCATTTGGCGGAGGCGCTCAGATCGACCCGCAGGCGCGCACTCTGGGTACTCAAGCCCGACCTTGCCCCGGGACGGTGCATCAGCGAGACGGAAAGCCTGCGAGTGGTGCAATGGGTAACTTCGCCGCGCGCGATACTTGCCCATCCCAACGTCAAGGCCTTCGTTTCGCACTGCGGCATCAACAGCGTCTACGAGGCGCTCGATGCCGGCACACCGATCGCCGGGATTCCGTTCTTCGCCGACCAGCGCGACATGGCAGTGCGCGTGGCGGATGCCGGGGTAGGTCTTTGGCTCGACAAGTCGCGCTTTACCGCAAAGACGCTGGCCGCACTTCTCGACCGGCTCGTCGACGGAGACGGGTTTGCCCAGCGCATCGCCCCGCTACGGGCGGCCTTCTCCGAGGCGGGCGGCGCTGAGCGAGCAGCCGACATCATCGAGCGATCAGCGAGCGAACAGCCCGCAGCCGGCTTGGCCGCCGGGCGCAGGGCACTACGCTCGGAGGCCGGCCAATGCGTGTAGGCGCGCTTGCGTGCATTGCCGGCGATAGGAAACTGTGGCATGCTGTTATGCTTCGTGGCTGATTGGAGGAGTCGCCATGTCTTCTGGTTCTAAGTCATCTCCTAACGTGGAGGCGCTCAACGCGAAGGCCGGCCAAGCTGCGCTGGCGGCCGGCGGGCTGCCCTCTGCTGAAGGTGTCAGCGTGGATAAGATCCGCGACCTGCTGTTCGGTAGCCAAATGCAAGATTACGACCGCCGATTCGGTGGGCTCGAGGAACGTTTCCAGCAGCGCATCAAGGAAGTCGAAAACGAGGCCACTCGGACGTACACCGGCCTGGAAGCGGCGACCAAGAAGCAGCTCGAATCGTTGGCGAGTCAGTTGCGCGAGGAAAAAGAGGTCCGATCCGACGCCGAGAAACAAATCGAGCGTGGGTTGCGTGAACAGGTGCAGGGGTTGGAGAAGCGGGTCGGGCAGCTGTCCGAGCATCTGGCGCAGGTGGAGCGTGACTTCGCCGACCGCCTTGCACAGGAGTCGCAGACCTTGCGCGATGAGATTCGGCGCCGGAACGACGAACTGCGCAACACAATCGAGCGCATGTTCGGTGAGTTGAGCAACGTCAAGACCGACCGGAATTTGCTTGCGGGCCTGTTCGTCGAGATCGCCAAGTGCCTCAATCAAGACCTGAGTCCCAAGAGCGTCGGCAGAACTGAATTGGCCGCGTGAATAGGGAAACTCTGAAAGGGGGGCCTCGGCCGCGCCGTTCTCGACATGGTCTCCAGCGTTGCTTGGCCTGATTCCGAGTCCGAGCGCAAGAAAGGCGAGCAGCGACTTGCCGCGCTGCTGATCGACCTCGCCCGAAATCTCAATCGTGATGTTGCCGCCGGCGTACCGAGTCAGGTAGTCGATCCGCGCCTAGAAGAACTGCGCCACATCGTCGTCGGGCCGGAGCGCTCCGGTCTCGAGCGGCTGCAACAGCGGCTCGACGATCCCGAACAACTCACCGCAACCGTCAGTCAGGTGCTTGCTCCGGCGATCGTGCAAGCGGCTGCGCGCGACGAACGCCTTGGCGAAGCGCTGTCCCCCATGGTCGAGACTGCTACTCAGCTCTCGATCAAGAAAGATCCGCGCACTCTCGTCAACATCTTGTATCCGCTGATCGGGCCCGCGATCCGCAAGTCGCTCAGCGAGACCCTCGAGCAGTCGATGAAATCGCTCAACGAAATGCTGCGCCAGAGCTTTTCGTGGCGCGGACTGCGTTGGCGGCTGGAGGCATATCGAACCGGGACGACGTTCGCTCAAGTGGTGCTGCGGCACACACTGGTCTACCGCGTGGATCACGTGTTTCTCATTCACCGCCATACCGGACTGCTGATCGAGCACGTTACCGCCGATCCCCTAACCGAGAAAGATCCGCAGCTCGTCTCCGGTATGCTGACCGCCATTCAGGATTTCGTGCGTGATTCGTTCTCTGCGCCTAGCGATGCCGGGCTGGACACCTTGCGATTCAGCGAATGGCTATTGTGGTGCGTGGAAAGCCCGCACGCGTTCCTGGTCGCGGTGATACGCGGCAATCCGCCGCAGGAGTTGCGCGAGTGGTTGCGCGACACATTGATTCAGATCCATGCCCACAAACATCAAGCGTTGGAGCGGTACGAGGGAGATCGCAACGGCTTTCTCGACATACACGACCTACTCGAGCGTTGCCTGCGCGTGCAAGAGCGGCCCGAGCCGGCCAAGACTTCAACGGTTTTCTGGTTGTTGGTCTTGGTCTTACCGCTGGCGCTGCTGGTGGCGGGGGGGTATGCGCTGTACGAGCGCAGCCAAGACCAGCGGCGCTTTGCCGGCTACGTGAATAGACTACGCGCTGAACCAGGAATAGTCGTGACTGCAACGGAAATGCGCGACAACCGTTGGCACGTGAGCGGTCTGCGCGATCCGCTCGCGGTCGATCCCAAGGACCTGATAGTCGACAGTGGGCTAACGGCCGAGCGGGTGATCGGCCATTGGGCGCCATACCAGGGACTCGACCCGGAATTGGTGTTGAAGCGCCTGAAAGCGAGCCTCGAAGTCCTGCCGTCGGTCACCCTGTCGATAGAGAAAGGGGCGATACGCGCTCGTGGACTCGCCCCGCACTACTGGTTGGAGAAGGCGCGCGCGGTGGCGAGCGTTCTTCCGCCAGGATCGCCACAACTCGACCTTACGTCGGTTAAGGATGTCGACAAGACGGCGCTGGAGGGCGTACGCGAGTCGATCGAATCCTATGTGATTTTCTTCGACAAGGATGCTGCGACACCGACAGCTGGACAGGAGGCGCAAATCAACGCGTTGGCCGCGCAGTTGCGCGAATTGGCGAGCGTCTCGCGCAAGTTGCGACTAGGTGCTCGTGTGACCGTGATCGGTCATGCCGACGCTACCGGAAAAGAGACTACCAATCTTGCCCTGAGCATCGCGCGCGCCGAGGTGGTGCGCTCACTGCTCAAGCGTGACGGGGTCGACCCCGACTTGTTGGCGGCGCGCGGAGCGGGTCGTCTGGAGCCGGTGGTATCCCCTGGTGAAGCCGATCGCAACCGGCGGGTGTCGTTGACCGTGACCTTCTCCGAGTAAGGCGCCCGGGACATGCTGCAGAAGAAGATCTGCATGCTGGGCGCGTTTGCGGTCGGCAAGACGAGCCTGGTTCGGCGCTACGTCGACAGCATCTTCTCCGATGCCTACCTTACCACCGTGGGAGTCAAGATCGACAAGAAATCCCTCAACGTTCAGGGTCGCAGCGTGGACTTGATCGTGTGGGACATCGCCGGGGAGGACGACATCTCGGCGGTGCGTATGAGCTATGTGCGCGGCGCCTCCGGCTACCTGCTGGTGGTGGACGGCACCCGGCCGGAGACGTTGGACGTGGCGGATTCGTTGCGCAAACGCGTTGCTTCCGAAATCGGCAGCGTTCCGTTCGTGGCGTTGCTCAACAAGCAGGATCTGCGTGAGCGCTGGGCGATTTCTCAACGTGCTGTGCAGGAGCGCGAACAAGACGGCTGGCTGATCCAGTTCACCAGCGCGAAGACCGGCGCGGGAGTGGAGTCGGCGTTCCAAGCGCTCGCAGATCGCGTCGCCGGGTAGCCGCTGAGTCGCGCTTTCGTTTCCGTGCCGAGCACTCAAACACATGTCCCGCCTAACCGCAGTTGACAGCCTTTCGGCGCGCACGGTGACGGAGCCGGAATGGCCGGCTTCCGTCACACAATTTCTCCTATCGAACCTGCGTGCGCGACGCGCGGTCGCTTTTCTCCGAGTCGATGCTTCGCTGCTTGTGGCCGATGCGGGTGGTGAACTGGCGAACTATGGGTTGCAGGGGGTGCGCATCGGCGTATCGGCGTGCGAACAGGCGGTGTTCTTGGCCGGTTTGCTGCCCGCGCCCGAGTTGCCTTTCTGCCTCGAATCGGTGCAGATGCCTTCGGGGCGTTCCGCCGATCTGCACTTGGTCGCCGACTCCGCCGACACTTGGGTGTTGTTGTTGGATGTGAGCGTCGAGCGGGACGAGGCGTGGCGCTTCCAGCAGCGGGCATACGAGATGACCTTGCTGAGTGAGCGCGAAGGACAGCTGATTCAGCGCCTCGAAAGCGCAAACCGCTCGTTGCAGCGTACGCAACTCGCTCTGGAGCAGTCGCGCGAGGCGTTGTTACGCGCCAACCGCCGCCTGGAGCAGGAACTAACCGATGCGGCTAACTACGTGCGCTCCATCTTGCCGCCGCCGCTGTCGACGCCGTTCGAAGTGGATTGGCGGTTCGTGCCGTCCACCGAGCTAGGTGGCGACTCGTTTGGCTATCACTGGATCGACGAACATCACTTCGCGTTGTATATCCTGGATGTTTGCGGGCACGGCGTCGGCTCGGCGCTGCTGT
Organism: uncultured Burkholderiales bacterium; assembly: GCA_964539965.1. GTDB lineage: Bacteria > Pseudomonadota > Gammaproteobacteria > Burkholderiales > JALYOK01 > CAZILI01. Next base: position 14,764 of record CAZILI010000003.1, read on the forward strand.
CGGTGGCCGCCAGCAACGCGCTGCGCTCCCAAGCCTTGCCGAGCGCGGATTTCCGTGAGCCGGACGAAGTCCTCACGGCGTTGAACCAGGCGTTTCTGATGGAGAAGAACAACGATCTGTACTTGACCATTTGGTACGGGGTCTACCATCGCGGCTCCAGGCAACTCGAGTATGCCTGTGCCGGCCATCCGCCGGCGTTGCTGCTGCGCGGCCCTGCGCACGAAGCGGCCCGAGTGGACGAGTTGCGCGCCAGGGGCACGGTGCTCGGCATTACCTCAGGCGTGAGATACCGCAGCCAAACCACCACGGTGCCGCCTGACACCCGCCTGTTTTTGCTTACGGACGGCGCCTTCGAAGTGCGTAGACCCGACGGCACAGTATTGCCCTATGCCGAATTCCTCGACCATCTGGTGCAGCCGATCGCCGATGGTACTTCGGAGCTGGACCGGCTGTTGACCTTCATGGGCGAGACTCACGGACCGGGGCCGCTCGAGGACGACTTTTCCGCGGTCAAGTTCCGCTTCCCTTAGGCTATCAAGAACCCGTCCGACCGTTCGGCTACTCTTCGTCGTCGGTTCGATCGACCTCGCGCTGCCGAACCAGTCGCTTATTGAGTGCGTGGCGCGAGATACCCAATAGGCTGGCCGCCACGCCTTGGTTGCCGTCGGCGCGCCGCAGCGCCTCTTGAATTAGCGCCTGCTCGGTCTGCTTCAAGGTAGGAAGCTGCTCCGGGAACGACATTACCGCCGGATCCGACTCGTCCTCTTCCGTCACTTCGTCTTCGGCCTGCTGGCCGAGAATCGCTTCTTTGAAGCTCTGCAGCGAGAGGATGGTGCCGCGATGCCGCGCAACGGCATCGAATACCAACGCCTCCAGCTCTCTGATGTTGCCCGGGAAACCATATGTCTTGAGCAGCTGAAACAATGCCGGCGGAACACTCGGCTCCGGCTTCGCCAGCGCCCGCGCCGCCTTTTCGACAAAATGATCTACTAGCAGCGGCAGATCTCCCGGTCGCGCCCGCAGCGGCGGCAAGTGGAAGTGATGCGTGCGCAGACGGTAATACAGGTCTTTGCGGAATTTTCCCTCGCTTACCGCGCGAAGGACGTCGCTATTGGTGGCGACGATGACCCTCGCGCGTGACTGGCGCGGCTTGTCTGCCCCCAGCGGATAGTAGGTGCCGTCCTGCAGCAGACGCAGGAGCTTGACCTGGGAGGCGATCGATAGGTCGCCGATCTCGTCCAGGAACAGCGTTCCTTCGGCGGCGCTGGTGACCAGTCCCTCTCTCGGTCGATCGGCGCCGGTGTAAGAACCTTTGGTATGGCCGAACAGTGTGTCCGAGAACATCGTATCGTCCAGCCCCGCCACGTTGACCGCGACCAGTTCGCCGCGCCGGCCGGACAGTCGATGTATCGCCTTCGCGATGAGTTCCTTGCCGGTGCCGCTCTCGCCGGTGATAAGTGCAGGCTGCGGCGAGGGCGCGATCGCCTCCAGATAGCGAAAGATCGCCAGCATCGTTTTGCTCTGCGTGACGATCTCGGATATCAGTCTGCTTTCGCGCGGGCTATCGGTGAGCAGGCTGTCTTTCAGAGAGAGGACCTCGGCGCGCAGGGCGAGGATCTCCAGGGCGCGGTTCACCGAGGAAATCAGTCGCTCCGCGTCCAGCGGCTGCATGAGGCGGTCGATCGCGCCGGTCCGCGAGGTCAGCGGTCCGCCGCCCGGACCATCTTCACCGCCGACCAGGATGATCGCCACCTCGGGATAATGTAGATGGATGCGCTCGAGCAGCTCGACACCTTCCGAGTCCGCGCCGCGCGTTGCGAAGACGAGCACGGCACCGTCGTGCTTGGCAAGCGTTGCCAGCACCTCGTCGCGCTCGTCCAGTTGTAAGAGATTGGTGACGCCCGCGCTGCGCAGCACCTCGGCCGCGTCGTCCAGCAAGATCCCTTCGCCTGCCACCAGCAGGATCGGCAGTGTGCTGATCTCGTTGAGTTTCATGGCACGACGACGCCTGCGCCGGGCATTTGGCGCTCCGCCGCGGAGCCGCTGTCGCGTTGCCAATACTGGGACAACACTACGATTGACCTCCTCCAGGCGAATCGACAGTGTCAAAAAGGCGCTCGGGCCAGACGACCTAGGTGTCCTGAGACGGCGCGCCGAGCCGCATTGTAGCCTTTCTGTCCTCGTATTGCCCGCCATTGGAGCGGCGTTGTGAATGCCCGGCGGTTTGGCTAGACTGTCGCCTCATCAGGAATCCTTGTGATCGAAGACCGGTCGCCTCGGAGTCAGCGAATCAGCACGCGCGCGGTTGTCGCCAATCTGCCGTCGCTGCTGGACTTCGTTCATCAGGCGTGCGAAGGGGTCGGTGTGGCGGCTTCAGTCACCTCATCACTCAAGCTTGCCGTGGAGGAGGTATGCATGAACATCATCACGCATGGCTACGCCGGCAGCGAACCGGGACCGATCGAGTTGTCGTTTCGCGCGCAACGCGATTCGATTACCGTTGTCGTTGCCGATCGCGCCAAGCCGTTCACTCCCGAGGCCGTTCCTAGCCCCGATTTGGGCACCACTTGGCGCAGCCGCCGCAGCGGCGGCTTGGGCTGGCATCTGGTCAAGCAGATGGTCGATCATGTCCGCCACGAGCGAATTGTCAGTGGAGGTAATAGCCTGACTCTAGTGAAGTACATAAAGCCGTTGGATTCGGCATAGATACCATGGAAGTCACTTCACGCAACGTGGGAGGTGTCATCGTCTTGTCGGTGAGCGGTGCTATCGACGGCTTGGCCGCCGACGCACTGTTCGGGGCGCTCGGCGGCCAGATACGCGACGGCCATACTCGCTTGGTCGCCGATCTGAGCGGCGTCAACTACACGGGCAGTGCCGGTCTGCGCGCGCTGTTGGTGACGCTCAAAGACGCGCGGCGGGGCGGCGGAGATCTCTATCTGAGCGCGGTTCAACCAGAAGTCTTAAGGGTGCTCGAACTCAGCGACCTGACGAGTATCTTGAAGCTGTATCCGGACGTCGAGACGGCGGTGGCGAGCTTCCGCTCGTCGGCGCCCGCGCGGTAGGGTTCTACCGGTTCCTGGAAGGAGAAGTCATTTTGGCAAGCGCAAATTTGGAGGGGAGAGTCGCGATCATTACCGGGGCGGCCGGAGGCTTTGGTCGAGTCCTGGTGCGCGCATTCCTGGGCGCCGGCGCGAAAGTCGCCGGCCTGGACATCGATACGCGTGGCCTGCAAGCCTTGAAAGACGATATCGGCGAGTTGGGCGCCGATCGGCTGTTCACTCTAGCAGCTGACATAGCGCGCTATTCCGCTTGTGAGGACGCGGTGGCACAGAGCGTGCGCCGCCTTGGCGGCCTGCACATCGTGATCAACAACGGAGCGATGGGACCGGCAGTCATACGTAACGACTGCATGACGCGGGCGATCGACATCGAAGAGATCAGTCCGGAGATGTGGCAGCGGTTCGTGGCGGTGAATTTCAGCGGCGCGTGGAACATGACTCGTGCGGCTATCCCAATCCTGCGCACGCAGCGATGGGGTCGAATCATCGACGTGACGACGAGTTTCTTCACCATGCTGCGCGGCGGATTTCAGCCCTACGGTCCGTGCAAAGCGGGGCTGGAAGCGATGGCGGCCGCTCACGCCAAAGAATTCGCCGCAAGCGGGGTGACCGTCAACGTCGTGGTTCCGGGCGGTCCGGCCGACACCCCTATGGTGCCTTCGGAGTCCGGCTACGAGCGCGAGAGCCTAATTTCGCCGGCGGTCATGGCGCCGCCCATGTTATTTCTGTGCTCGGGAGAGGCCGACTCGCTGTCGGGCAATCGCTACATCGCCGCGCGCTGGGATGCTGCGTTGCCGCAGGCGGAGGCAGAGGCACGCTGCCGCGCTCCGATCGCCTGGCCGCAGCTCGCTCAGGATCCGGTATGGCCGGGCGGGAAGCCCGATCGCTGAGGAAGTCGGCTCGCGTCGCAATCCGCCTCCTTACTTCTTGGCAAGGTCGGGGCACATCTCGCGGGCACGTGCTCGAGCGGAGAGCAGTCGCCGCGCGAGTATGCTGTCGGAGCGCACACGGCGATAGGTTTCGGCGAAGATCGCCTCCGACACGATGCCCATGTCTTGTCCGGCCTCGTCGTATTGCACGAGCCAATCGCCCGACTTGCCCTCGAGCTTGCCCCAGCTCGCCGTGACGGTGAACGGCTCTTTCATCTGCACGCCGAGAATCGGCGACGGACGCTTGTAGAACTTGCCGTCCTCCCCGCCATGAGCGCGGCCGAACGGGAGATAGTTCGCATCGAAGCTGCGGCGCGGAATCGGCCAGCATTCTCCCTGCGTCCCGGTCAGAATCGCATCGCCCGGCTTGAAGGCGACGCCCCGATCGCCGCGCGGCGATTCCTTGGTGAGAATATGCCCGCCGTTGTAGGGTGCGTCGGTGCGGACGAGATCGGCTTCGACTGCGAAATGAACTTCCAGTGGGACAGGCAGTTTTTGCACCCACAAGACCTTGTCGAGCGCCGCGATGCCGCCGCAATCCTTCAAGAAATCCATGTCGCGCGGTTTCGCTGCTCCGGTCATGAACGCTCGCTCAAGTAGGGACGTGCCGCTGCCTTGAAGGTTCCCTGCATACCGCGCCATTGTACGGCATCGGCCGACGCCTCTGCGCCTCGGCTCCTCGAGCCTGCGCCGATTCTGGCGAAACTCGGTTCTCTCTTTCGGAAACTCGGGTCGTCCTACTGAGCGTCGATGCGAAACCGGTACAACTTCTCGCCGGTTTGGTATGCGATCTGACGAGCGATCGGCGAAGGCAACTGGGCGAGCCATTTGCGATGCCAAACGGCAAGGGCAGGCACGTCCGGCCAGCGCGAAGGCGTCCAGGTGTCGCTGCCGACGACGAATCGGTCGGGGAAGCGCAGAAAAAGCGCGCGCCAGCTCGGCGCCAAGGCGCCTTCCGGATCGGCGACGTCGTAGCGGTACGACAGCTCGACCCACAGGTTCGGAAACCGCTCCAGCCACCGCTCGATCGTCTCGATCGGCGTGGTGATGCCGGCGTGCGCCCACAGCACGCGCGCCTTCGCGTCATGGGCAAACAATCTCTCGATCGCGGCGGCATCCGAGTGCGCGTGCAGGATGAGGTCGTTCGCGACCGCCAACTCCACCACCCGGCGAATGACGTCGGTTTCGGCTTCCTTGCCGTTGAGGTGGAACTCGCCGATGCCGCGATAGCTTCCGCGCTTCAGTTCTGCTTGCAAGTAGTCCGGCAACTCCGGATCGCGCCACCATGTCGCGCGGTCGGCATACCAGGTCTCGAGGCTCGTGGTCTTGCGGTAGACCCTGAGTTCGGCGATGAACCGTGACCGATCGGCCGCCACCAGCTTGAGCGTGCCGTCGTTCGGCGTGCTCGAGAGTAAGGCCTTCTTGATGCCGGCCTGGTCGAGAAGCTTGAGTGCAGTCGCGACCGGGTACTCATCCCAGGCGTTGCCGTTGTAGTGAATATGGCCGTCGAACAAAGGCAGTTCGTCGCCGCCGAGCGCGGCGCCGGCAGACAGAAGCAAGCTGAGTAACAGGGATCGGAGTGTGTTCATGGTGGGGGCAAGGGATAATCCTTGAAAGCGGCGCGTGCTTGGTCGGCCAGCTGCTGCACGTTGTCGCCGGTGAGGGAGCGTAAGAATTCTACTAGCGCTCGCTTGTCCTCTTCGGAGAGAGCCCGCAGCTCCGGAGGCAAGACCTTGCTCGCATCGGTTGCTGCGTTAGGCCGATGAGATTCGACGACCGCTTCCAGAGTCGCCAGCGAGCCGTCGTGCATGTAGGGCGCAGTCAGCGCGACGTTGCGCAGGCTCGGAGTTCGAAACGCGTTCTTGTCGGCGACCCGTCCCGTCACTTCGAATCGCCCCGCGTCGCGGCTTATGGGCTCTGAGACGCTCGCCAGCGCGGCGGCATCCACTTCGACGTATACGTCGGGAGCGAGCTGCACCTTGTGCTTTTCGGCCGGCGTCGCGCTCTGTCCGACATCGTGGAAGCGATGGTCGGTGAACAAGCCACTAGCCTCGCCGTAGCGGTGGCAGCTGGGGCAGCCCAACGCGTTGAAAACCGAAAATCCCCGTTGCGCCTCGCTCGACAGCGCCTGCGGCTCACGTTGCAAGAACCAGCGATCGAAACGCGAGTTGGCTGCCAGCAACGTCCGCTCGTAGCTTGCCAGCGCTTGGCCGATAGTTTCCCTGCTCGGGCCGCGTCCGTCGAATGCCGCTTCGAACAGCCCGCGATAGTCAGCGAGCGACTTGAGCCTGCCCGCGACTTGTTCGACCGATGCATTCGCCATTTCATTGCGCGCCAACAGGGGCCGCCAGACTTGATTCTCCAGGCTCGACTCGCCGCCGTCGCGCAGCAACGCAGGCTCAAACGCGACGTTGAGCAGGCTCGGCGCGTTGCGGCGCACGCTTCTGCCCTCGAAGCCGATCGGCGTCGCCATGTCGTTTACCGCAAAAGCCTGCTCGGGCACATGGCACATGGCGCAGGACATGGTGCCGTTCGGCGACAAGCGTCGATCCATGAAGAGCTTGCGTCCCAACACGATCTTGGCCGGCGTGAGAGCATTGTCTGCCGGCGTGGTCAACGCCGGCAGACCGAGGGGGACCGTCACCTGAGCCGCTGCCGGTCCCAGCCCCGCTAGGCAAATCACCACACTGACGCGAGCGGCGAGGGCAGTCGCTGCGGTCAATCGGCCTCACTCCAGCAACAACGTCTCAATGTCGTTCATCACGACCTGCGGCATGAGGAAAGCAGTCGTGTAGATCTCTCGAACCTGCCCTTCCTTGTCGAGCAAGAACACCTTGAGCACGTGACTTAGCTCACGATGCATCTTGCCGGTCTTGCCGTCCGTTGCCACGCGCACGTCCTGGCCGAAACCGTCCAGCAAAGGCACCAGGTCTTTCGGTCTCGGAGTAGTCAGGAAATACCACTTGAGCCCCCGATCGTCCTTTACGTGGCTGCCGCCGTAGTGCCGCATGACATCCGGCGTGTCGCGCAGCGGATCGAACGACAGGCTCACGAACCGGATCTTACCGCTCCATTCTGGTTTGGCTTGAATCGCCTGTTTGAGGGCGGCAAACACCTCGTAGGCCAGCGGACACCCTTTCGGGTCGGCACAACTCGTGTAGATAAAAGACAGCAGCGTGATCTTCTCGCGCGTGAACTGAGCGAGCGGTCTGCGGCGTCCGTCTACGTCGAGCACTACGCCGTCCGGGACGGCCATGATCCTGTTCAATTCATAACTGCCCGGCGGCGGCGGCGTGAAATCGAGTTTGGCTTGCGGTCCAAGCTCGTGCGCCTGGGCCGCCGCGGTCAGTAGTGCGACCGCCGCCAAATGCCACCGACTCTTCACGCGACTCTCCCGTTCTCTATCGGCTTGCTTCGGCCAGAGTTTCTCGTTGGTCGTCGAGGAATGCCGCGCGCGTGGCCTTGGAACCGAACTTCATGTGATGCGCGCGACCGAGCTTCTCCTTGTTGAAATCCACTTCGAAGGCTAGTTTCAGCTCCTTGCCGTCCCAGTTGAACGCGCGCACGAACTGTTCGTTGTCTTCGCCTTTCTTGTCCCAATTGGCGAGCAGGGAGGAGGTGATGTACACGCGCTTGCCGTCCCAGCTTTGCGACACCATGTTGACTTGCTTGCCGGTTTGTTTGGTGTAGGTCTCTTTCGGCGCCTCTGGATTCGACAAGTCAAAATAGCGCGTCGTGCCGTCCATGAAGGTGTTGACCCAGAGGCCCTTGCCGTCGGCGCTGATCGAAATGTCGACCGGCAGTGGAATCTTGGCCGGATCGCCGATCGTGGCCACATCCTTCGCCTGCCATTCGCCTTTGTCGTCTTGCTTGATCAGCCAAATTTTCGACGTGAGCGCAGTGGCGACCACGGCCCAATTGTCGCCCGGCTTGAGCGACCAGCGAATCTCGAGCGGCGAGCCGGGCACGCTGAAGATCTTGGTCGGCTTCATGGCTTTCACATCCCAAGCGACCATGGTAGATCCGAAGCGCTTCATCGCCTCTTGATCTTTGACCATCTTACCCATGTCCATCATGTAGTTGTTCCACCCGGTGAAGCTCGAGGTGAGCATCACGTTCTTGGCGGGATTGATGCCGATGTCGTAGCCGTAGCCATCGCCTTGCACGTCGCCCATCTTCGCGCTCGGCATGTCGTACTTGGCGATGAAATCGCCCTTGTTGTTGAACAGCGCCATCCCCGTCACGCCGCTGTGATCCTTGCTATTGGATAGCCCTTGCACCAGCATGCGCCCCGGCATGGCGTAGAACGTGTGGGGTCCCACATAGCCCGTCTTCTCGACCAGGTTGGCGATGGTCTTGGCGAGCTTGGGTTTGGCGGGATTGGCGCCGATATCGAACACATAGATCTTGCTGTTGTCCAATCCGCCGGCCCAGAGGAAGCGTCGGTCGTCGGTGAATCCCATGTGATGCGCTTCGCCGCGCTCGCCGACCGATAGCGTGGCGATCACCTTGCCGTACGTCTTGCTCTTGGGATTGACGTCGATGGTCACTAGCTTGTCTTGACCGTCGCCCAGGCCCTCCACGCCCAGGGTCCACACGTAGACGTAGTCCTCTTGCCCCTTGATGAGTTTGGTGAGATAGGGGCTGTTGCAAGTCTCATCGGCGTAGCTCGACGGGATCCAGGCGCCGACCATGGCGGCCAAGCTGGTGGCAAGCGTGAAGCGAAGGGCGGCCGAGCGTTGACGCATTTCTTCCTCCTGGGGACGGTAATGTTCCGGAGGGGGGATTCTAGGCTAGCCCTACGCCAACCGGCAAACGGCCGGGCCTCAGGTGCGACCTATCGGGTACCATCACGCGCCATGAACTCCGGCGCGGTACAGAGACTTTGGTCCATGATGCGGTCCGCACGCGTTCGTTGCGTCATGCGGTTGGCGCCGGCGCTCGCTCTGCTCGGAACCGCGGCGTTCGCCCAAGCGATCGAGGTGCTGACCAACAATTACGACGATGCACGCACCGGTGCCAACTTGCGCGAACGGGTGCTCAACCTGTCCAATGTTCGCGCGGAAACCTTCGGTCGATTGTTTCGCCTGCCCGTGGACGGCCCGGTGTACGGACAGCCGTTGCTGGCTGCGCGTGTCGACCTGCGCGAGAAGGGCGTGCACGACGTCGTCTACGTCACGACGGGAAGCAATTCGGTGTACGCGTTCGATGCGCACGACGCTTCCGCGCTGCCGCTTTGGCGGCGCGAGTTGACGCGGTTGCCCGATGGAACCGCTGCGCCGCCACTCGGCATTTTCAGCACGCCGGTGATCGATCGGGCAAGCCGCACGCTATACGTCGTTGCAGGACTGCAGCGCGGCGCCGAGGCGCGCTACGTTTTGCACGCACTCGACTCGGCCGACGGTAGCGATAAACAATCCGGGCCGGTTGTTATCTCGGGCGCGGTGACGCTTGCCGGCGAGCGTGTCGCGTTTCAACCGACGCAGACCCGGATCGCGGTTCAGCGAGCGGCGCTGGCGATCGCCCAGAACAAGGTCATCGTTGCGTTCGGTGGCGACTATTTCGAGGGTTGGGTGTTCGCGATCGACAAGCACAACCTCAAAGCCCCCGCCGCGACGTTTTGTACCGTGTGCGCGAGCCGCCTGCCGGCGGTGTCGAAGGTCGACTATTTGGACAAGGACTGTGTCCTGCTAGGTCCGGGAGGCGGGATTTGGCAGTCGGGCCGAGGTCCCGTGGTGGACGCACAAGGACTGGTGTACTTCTTCACAGGAAACAAACAGCACGTCATCAAGGACGGCTGCCGCGTTCCGCAGGGTGTCAACGCTTGCGCGCGCTGCGCGGACGAGGCCGGCTGCCTTTGCCGCGGGGCCGGCGCCGGCAAGGCGTGCCGTGGGCCGGACGCGTGCGTCGCGCACCATGCCGGCGACGGCCGCCAGTTCGACGTCAACGAGTCGCTGATCCAGTTGCATCCGAGCGAGGGATTGAGGCTCACCGGTTGGTTCCGCCCCGACAATTGGGATGACGGTGATGTGAACGGATTGGAACTCAACGATCTCGATCTCGGCGGCTCCGGGCCCGTGCTGGTGCCCGGCACCTCGCGATTGATCGGCGGCGGCAAGCAAGGTGTGATGTACCAGTTCGAGACGGCGCGTCGCTCGCCCGAATGCCGCCCCTCGCTCGATGAGACCTGTATCCCGCCGCCCTTGCAGAGCTTTCAGGTGGCACCGATTCCGCCGCGTCCGCACGAGTTCTACCGCCACATTCTGGGCGGTCCGGTGATTTGGATGCGAGCGCAGAGTGCGGGCGGCCCGCTGGTGTACCTGTGGCGCGAGAACGACCATCTGCGCAGCTATCGCTTGTCCGATGAATTTCGCGACTGCGACACGAACGCGCCTGCGCCGACCACGTCTCACGTTTGTCCGAGCGCAGCGCAAAGCAAGGAATTCATCGACCGTCACCCAGGCGGCATCCTGGCGCTGTCTGCCGCGGGAGCCGATCCGGCCAGCGCGATCGTATGGGTTTCGACCAGCCGTGCCGTCAACGGCCCGGGCAAGTTGATGGCGTTTCAAGCGCTGCCCGACGCCGAATCGAAGGAACTCGTGAAGATTTGGGACAGCGACATGTGCGAAGGCGACGGCATCGAAGCCGGGTCGGACTTCGTTCCACCCACCGTAGCGAACGGCAAGGTCTACCTCGCGACGGCGGCCAATAGCGTCGATGTGTTCGGCTTGATTCCGGCGAGAGAGTGCGTGAGGCCGCCCGCCGGAGAATCGTTCGGCCCGCTCTTGCAGTAGCGGCGTTACAGGTAGTCCTTGCCGCGCCGGCCGTAGTCGGCCGCGCGAGACACCCGCGACATGAGCGCCTCGTTGGCGACACCGGCGAGCGTCTCGGGCGCCGCCCCGTCGCGCAGCGCTTTCATGGTTTGATACAGCGCCTGCACCGAGGCGGCGAATGGCTGATGTCCCTGCAGGCACACGCGCACGCCGCGCGCGGCGAGGTAGTCGAGGTCGCGCAACTCCTTGCCCACGCCGCCCAAGATCAGCGGCAATTTGATCGAGGCCGCGACGGTGTCGAGTTCTTGTCGAGTCTTGATGCCGACCAAGAAAATGGCATCCACGCCGGTGTCTTGGTACGCCTTGGCCCGCTCGATGGCCTCCGCGAGGTCGCTGATCCAGGCCGGGATCGGCGCGTGCGGCGAGCGCCGCGCGCAGCTTGCCGACGCCCTCTTGCACCGACACGAGCTGAGCTTTGCCGCTCGAGCCGTACGCTTGCGGCAGCAGCGTATCCTCGATAGACAACGCCGCCACGCCGGCGGCTTCGAGTTCTTCCACCGTGCGCATCACGTTCATCGCGTTGCCGTAGCCGTGATCGGCATCGCACAGCAACGGCAGCTCGCCGGCTCGGCCGATGCGATGCGCCTGCTCGGCGAACTCTGTCAAAGTGAGCAACACGATATCCGGCGCGCCCAACACCGCGAGTGAGGCGATAGAGCCGGCCAGCATGGCGACCTCGAAGCCGAGAGCTTGCGCGATGCGCACCGACACCGGGTCGTGCACCGATGCGGGGTAGACACATCGATCACCGGAGATGATCTGGCGAAACGCCGCGCGGCGCGCATTCCAAGCTGACATTGCGACTGCCTCCTCTACGTGACTAAGCCTTGAGCGCTCCCAACCAGCGCAAGGTGCGGTTCATGCTGGCGGTCTTGTCCGCGCCCACGGGCAGGACGGAAAGTATCAACTCGTCGCAGCCCGCGACGCTCAGAAAATCCGCGATCTTACGCTCGCACGCCGCCTCGTCGCCATGCAGCAGCACGGCGTCGAGCATCGGCTGCGACCAGCCGCCCGAGCGCGCTTGCGGGAATCCGGCCGCGACGAACATCTCCTGATAGTTGGTGAGTTTGGGATAGTGGATCAGATACTCCTGCACCGCGGTATCCAGCGGCGCGCCTTCGGGGTTCAGCGCTACGAAAGCGTGGCCCACGAGCTTGGGACGCGGGCGCCCCTTGGCTGCGCGCTCGAAGGCCGGCAGGGCGACATCGCGCAGATAGCGCGCCGGACAAAGCCAAGTGACCGCGCCGTCGGCGATCTCTCCGGCCAAGGCGAACGAATTGGCGCGCAGCGCCGAAATGATCACCGGCACCGGTGCCGCATGGAACAGCTTGGCGTGCACGCGAAAACCTGCGCCCTCGTGGTCGACTTGCTCGCCGCGCAACAGCGCCTTTACGACGGTGACGAACTCGCGCAGATGGGTGAGAGGACGATCGTAGGCGATACCGTAGCGCCCCTGCATGATGGCCGCATGGCTGGGACCCAAGCCCAACGTGAAACGGCCCGGCGCAAGCGAGTGCAGGTCGGCGGCCTGCTGTGCCACCACCAGCGGGTGACGCGGAAAAGTCGGCACGATAGCGGTGCCGAAGCGGATGGATTTTGTCGTGGCCGCCGCCGCGGCGAAGACAGTCAAGCCGTCCGGCCCCGCGCCGGTGGTGAGCCACACCTTGCCTACGCCGGCGGCTTCCGCTTCGCGAATTCCCGCCAACATCGCGGCGGCGTCTCGTTGGTGTAGTGCCGCGCCGATCTTGTCGCCGATCATCCCCATAACCCAATCCCCCGAATCGCAAAGCACCCACCGCAGCCGACTTGCGGTCCCGATGCCGCATTGTCATGGCGCGGGCCTCGGATGGCAAGCCTCGCCTTCCTTCGATCACAAACGCCCGCACCGCGCATGCGCGACGGGCCAAAGAACCTTTTCCCGACTTGCAGCAACTAAGGGATCGGCACCGGTTCCGGCGCCCATATCGCCAAATTTGGGAGCTTCAAGCTATGGCGAAAGCACAAATCGATTGGAACGACCTACCCCGACTGATGGACGAGGCACGCGCGACCGCTCGCCGCCTGCTTCGGCGCGAGCGCAACGCGCATTCACTGCCGACTACGGCGTTGGTGCTGACCGGACTGCGACGGCAAAGACTGGTCGGACAAGACTGGGACGAAGTCGCCTGGCCGGACCCCGAGCGCTTTCTCGCTGCTCTGTACCGCGCCATGGAGCGAGCCTTGCAGGATCATGGCCGGCGACGCAGGGCGAAGAAGCGCCGCGCGTTGCAGTGGGTCAACATCGAAGAGCTAACGACAGAGGAGGCGCTGCGCACCGCGCAGTTTCAATTGCACGACGTCGACCGCTCAATCGAAGAGTTCCCCGAGACCTGGGAAGCCTTGTCAGAGGCGCTCGAGGCGTTGGAGCGAGAGCACCCCGCCTGGGCCGGCGTTGCCAGACATCGCTATTACGGCGCGCTGACGATCGAGCAAACCGCCCAACTCATGGGGGTCGCCGAGCGGACGGTGCGCCGGCAATGGGAGAAGGCTCGGGTGTTGCTGCACGACGAAATCCTCCGCAATCTGCGTGCCCTCGGTCACGACATCTAGCTGTGCGACACTTGAGCGAGCGGCAGTGGAATACGTACTTCCGGGTTGTCGAGCGCGTGCGGCGTTTGCCTCCAGCACAGCGCCCCGCGGCGTTACAGTCGCTGCGCGAGGAGATCACCGACCGGGACGTCGCCTCCCTCGTCGACTTGCATTTTTGCTTGCCGCCCGAGTTTGATCGTCGTCGCGACGGTGAGCGCATTCGTAACTTCGTGCTGCGCGAGCCGCTCGGGCGCGGCGGCATGGGCGTGGTCTATCGAGCCGTGCAACAGTTCGCGCCCGGCGTCGAACGTGAAGTCGCGGTCAAGCTGATCCATCCCGAACTTCTGCTGGGCGAGGGGCGTGAAGCGGCGCGACGCTTCAACGCCGAAATCGGCGCCCTGGTAAGGCTCGAGCACCCCGGTATTGCGAGGATCTACGACGGCGGCAGCTATCGCGACGACGCCACGGGCGAGCGGACGCTGTTCTTTGCGATGCAGTGGGTGCGTGGCGAGTCGCTGAATCGCTATGTCGCTCGCCATGGCGCGACGATCGGGGTGGCGGGTGTCTTGCGCGTGTTCTTGAGGGCGTGCGATGCGCTCGAGCATGCGCACCGCAGCGGCGTGGTTCATCGAGACCTGAAACCGTCCAATATCTTGGTCGATGGCGACGGGCGGCCCCATGTCATCGACTTCGGCCTGGCGCGGGCACTCGACGATCCTGACGGTGGCGAAGCGCCTGGACAGATCATCGGTACTCGCGGCTACCTCAGTCCCGAACGGCAAGCAGGAGAACCAAGCGCGCCGGCGAGCGATGTGTATTCGCTCGGCGTGATCCTGCGCGAACTGGCGTCCGACTGCGGCTGGGCGTTAGACGCAAACGATCAGTTGGCGCGCGTCATCGACAAGGCGACCGCCGCCGCCAAGGATCGGTATGCCTCGGTTGCCGCATTCGGCCGAGAGCTAATCAGTTGGTTGCGTGGCATCGGCGCCAAGAGTTGACCGGTTTTCTCGGACTTCGCGCCATTCATTAGTGGGAAGGCGTCGGCACTCGGGCCGGCGCGTATTCCTGCCTTGCGCGCCGCTCACGCGAGCGGGAAGCGCGCCCTCAACCCTTTGCAGGAGACACCACGATGAATCGGAGAACCACTCTTATCGGACTAGCGCTCGCCGCGCTTGTATCTGCTCACGCGGGGGCGGCCCCAGACGGCAAGTCCCTACCGGGGGCCATGTGCCAGCCCTCGAACAAGGACCAAGTGATATTTCGCAATGCTCAGGGCCGTATGTACAACTCATCCAGCGCGCAACAGACCTGGATATGTCCTGTGGTCCGCGACGTCAACGGCGTTGCGGGGATTCTGGACGCCATGGTCGTAGTGGAGGACCGCAACGCCGGCGTCGGAAGTTCTTTCGACGTCCACTGCACTTTGAGCTCGCGCTCCGCAGACGGCGTCCAAATCGCCAGTCAGGCACAGGAAACCGACGGCGCACCAGGCGTTGCATCGCTCAACTACGCCGGGCTCGCCTCGGTCGACGACGGCTACTACTACTTCGTGTGCAGCATCCCGGCGCAGGTCGGCGTCAATCGCTCTGGTATCGTGTCCTACCGCGTGCGCGAGAACTGACCGACGCATGCCTTGGCGGACGGCTATGGCCCGTCCGCCTGCCTGCGGGGTGACCGTCCAACTGTCACTCCCGCTAGAATGCGGCTTTCGCTCTTCGCTAGTCGCCATGAGACTCAAGCCGCTGCGCCCACCGCCTTACTCACTCGACCGCGAGGTGCTCGAGCGCGAAGTCGAGGTCGAAGCATTTCGCGCCAGCGGGCCGGGCGGGCAGCACGTGAACAAGACCTACTCCGCACTGCGCGTGGCGCATCCGCCATCGGGCGTGGTGGTCATCGCGCAAGACTCCCCTTCGCAAGTGCGCAACCGGGAACTTGCGTTCGAGCGATTGATCGAGCGCTTGCGCAAGTTGAACCATGTGCGCAAGCGGCGCATTCCCACCAAGCCGAGCGCGGGCGCGCGGGAGCGCCGGCTCGAAGCCAAAAAGCGTGCCGGGGGACTCAAACTGGCGCGCGGAAAAGTCCATCTCGATACGTGAGCGAGACTAAGCACCTGCGCGTATTCGGGCGCGTACAAGGCGTGGGCTACCGCGCGGCGATGCTGCAGCAGGCGATGCGATGCAACGTCACCGGTTGGGTGCGCAATCGCGCCGACGGCAGCGTCGAAGCCCTCGTGCAAGGGACGCGCGAAGACGTGGCCGCGATGATCGAATGGGCCAATCGAGGCCCGCGCGGCGCGCGGGTCGAGCGCGTCGAAGTTGCCCTGGGCGAGGGCGTGCACACGCAGTTTAGCCTGCTGCCGACTCAATAGGTTTCAAGCGATCTACGCAGTTGCTTTGCTAGCGACGCCTGGCGCGGCATGGGCGACGACAAGCCGCTTGCCGATCCGATGACCCTCCCGCCTCTTGCGATTGACCGCCCGACTGCGCAGCGGTACAGTTTCCGCACGGTGAGGGGTTTTTGCGACCCGCGTGCCGGCCTGCTAATAGACTGAAAACGAAGGTGAGATTGATGGCGATGACCGTTCTTCCCGTGACCGAGAATTTCGCCGCTGAGGTGGGTGATATCGATTTATCCGCGCCGTTGGCCGCGGCCGATCGCGCCGCCATCGATGAGGCGTTCAATCGCTACAGTGTGCTCGTGTTTCCCGATCAACGCTTGTCTATCGAGCAGCATCTGGATTTCGCGCGCAATTTCGGTCCGCTCGAGACGTCCGTGCACGCCTCACGCAGCGACACCAAGCTGCGCTTGCGTTCCGACTTGGGTGACATCTCGAATTTGGCGCTAGACGGCAAGGTGTGGGGCGATCGGGATCGCAAGCGCTTGTATGAAATGGGCAATCGCTTGTGGCACACCGACAGCTCGTTCAAGCGCGTGCCGGGGAAGTACTCGTTCCTGC
>CAZILI010000004.1:0-29645 GCA_964539965.1 uncultured Burkholderiales bacterium
GCAATCGTAGCAGATGCGCAAGTGATCGAAAGCCGCAATCTTCTAGCGGTGCGGCTGCGCCTCGCGCCAACGCTGCTCGGCCTCCTCCCAGATGCCGAGAGCTTGAAGATCCGGAACCCAGGCCAGCCCCGTCTTGGCATCTGATGACTTCGCTTCGGGCGTGACGACCACGTCGAGCAGAGCGGGCCGGTTGGCAAGCGCGCGCTGGATCGCGCCCTGCAGATCTTCAGTCTTTTCCACCCGCTCGGCATGCATTCCGAAAGCGCGTGCCATTGCCGCGTGATCCGCAAACTGCAAGCGCGTGCCGACGACCTTGCCGTGGGTGTCGGTTTGGTCGTGCACTTCGATTTGCCAGGCGCCGTTGTTGGCCACGACGATGAGTAGCGGCGCGCGGTGGCGCACTGCCGTGTCGATCTCCATGGCGTTGAAGCCGAAGGCGCCATCGCCGGTGGCCACCACGACTTGTCGATCCGGAAACGCCAGTGCCGCGGCGACGCCGAAGGGCGTGCCGATTCCGATGCAGCCGAGCGAACCGGGGTCCAAGTAGGTCGCGGCAGATAGGCCGACGCGGGTGAAGCTCAGAAAGTCACCACCGTCTGCGACCACGATGGCGTCGTGATCGAGTTGCTGCTGCAGTTCACCGAGCAGACGGTTAGGATGTATACGCCCATCGTGGCCAGGGCCCGCAGAGAGCATCGACTGTCTGAGCTTGGCCGCGCGCTCTTCGTGCTTCTGACGCAGGCTCCTTGCCCAATTCGAGTCGACTTTGGAGCGCCGATCTCCCGCTGCCTTCAGCATCGCAGCGAGCGCTGCCCCGGGCTGCGCCAATATCTCCACCGCGCCCCGTCGGTTGTCGCGCAGTTCGGCCGGTGCATCGGCGATGCGAACAAAGCGCGCCTCGCCAAATATCGCCGGTGAACCGTAGGCGAGCTGAAAATCCAGGCGCCGGCCGAGCGTGACCACCACGTCCGCCTCGCTCATCACCGTGCCGCGCATGGCGGCGACCACAGCGGGATGAGAATCCGGCAACAACCCGCGGCTCTCGCCGGTATCCAAATACACGCCCCCGAGCTTGTCGAGCAACGTACTCAATTCCCTCCCGGCTCCGCGCGCGCCCCGACCGCTGATGAAGAGCGGGCGCTCGGCCGACCACAACAACTCGACCGCCGCTTGCACATCCTCCGCAACCGGTAGCAAGACGGGGCGGTTCTTCGCTCGGAAGTGCTCGTCCAGTTGTAGCGCTCGCGGTACTGCTGCCCGCAGCGTATCGGTAGGGAAATCGAGATAGACTGGCCCCGGATCGCCACCCTGACCGAAGGCGCGCGACACCGCTTCGTCCAGTTCTTGCAGCACCAGCGACGGCTCGCGGACCGTGCGCGCATACCGCGTGAGTGAGCGTACCAGGTCCGTGTGCACGATATCTTGTAGCGCGCCGCGATTTTCCTGTTGGCGTGGTGGCACCCCGGATAACACTAGCACGCTCGCGCGCGCGATGTGGGCGTTAGCGATACCGGTCATCGCGTTGGTGACGCCCGGTCCGGCGGTGACTAGCGCAACCCCCAGCTGGCCCGTCAATTCGCTGTGCGAATGCGCCATGTACACCGCGGCGCGCTCATCGCGCACATCGATGATGCGAATGCCCTCGGCGTCGCAGCGCATCCAGATCGGCATGATATGCCCGCCGCATAATGCGAAAATTCGGTCCACGCCGCGGGCCTTGAGAAACCGCGCGATGACACCGGCGCTGCTGTCGGCCGTCAGCGGCGGGGGAGCGATGCTCACGTGCGGCCTTCTTCAGTAGGGTTGGGTGACTTCTTCTTCAGATAGCGCAGATCGATCACGCCAGGCTGCCGGCGCGGGTCGACATCAGGGGCAAAGATCTTGACTTTCTGTATCTTCTGCGAGCTGGTGGTCGGCAAGTTGTCGACGAACAGCACGTAGGCCGGCGCCTTGAAGTATGCGAGCCGCTCGCAGCAGTAGTTGAAAAGCTCGCGCGCCAGACCGGTGCCGGCCTGATCTTGGGATTTCGGAATCACCAGCGCCATCACCTCCTCCTCGCGGATCTCGTCCGGCACGGCGATCACGGCGACTTGTTTGACCTTTTCATGTGAAGTGATGCGCTCTTCGACTTCTGCGGCCGCGATGTTCTCGCCCGCGCGTCGTATGATGTTCTTGCTGCGGTCTAGGAAAAAGAACATACCGCTCTCATCGCGTTTCACCGTATCGCCGGTGTGAAACCAGCCACCTCGCCAAGCGTCTTCGGTGGCTTGCGGGTTCTTCAAGTATCCAGAGAAGAAACCCTTGCGAGGGGTTTCTGCGCTGTGGCGGACTACCAATTCGCCGGCATGGCCGATTGGGACGTCGTTGCCCTCAGCATCAACGGCGCGCAACTCCGCGCCGGGACAGGATCGCCCGAGGGCGCGCGTATCGATCATCCTCGGCTCAACGTGTGCAGTTGTCATTCGTCCGGTCTCGGTCATGGCCCACATTTCCACCAACGGAAAGCCGTAGCGCGTCTCGAACTGCTTGTGCAAGCTAGGTTCGCAACCGGCGCATAAGACGAATTTCACACGGTGTGCGCGTTCCTGCTTGGTCTCGGGCAGTTTTAGCAGGATCGCCGGAATGACTCCTTGAAACTGGATCGCGGTGACATCACAGTTGACAATATCGTCCCAGAACGTGCTGGCGTGGAACCGATCGGGAAACACGAAACACCCACCCGCCACCAACATGGTGGGCAATGAAATCGACAGCGCGTTCGCGTGGTGTAAGGGGAGCGGGTTGTACAGGCGCTCCACGCCTTCTTCCATTGTCAGTGTGTGCCCTCGAGACAGAAACCAAAGCGCCCAGAAGTGGAAGTACTCATTCGTCAGCACGCAACCTTTTGGACGTCCGGTCGTGCCGGAGGTGTAGAGCAGCGCGGCTTCGGTCGTGCCGTCGGGTTCCGCCGGGAGCGCGGGGCGGGCAGGGCGCTCCAGCGGAGTCGCCAAGTCTTCGAACGGCAAAACCGGAATCGGGCTCGCGAGCGCACGCGAGGCGGCTCTTAGCTCCTCCAACCGCTCAGGAACACCGAGCGCCACGCTGACCTCGGAGTGATCGAGTAGGTAGACCAGTTCGTCATGCCGGTAGTCGGGGCTTACCGGCACGGTGCAGCAGCCTAGCGCGTTCAGTGCGAGGTGATGGAATACAAACTCAGGCCGTTGCTCGAACAGGATTGCCACGCGGTGTCCGGCTCCGTAGCCGGCTTGCCGGTAGTAGCGAATGCGCTCTTGCACGGCAGCGTAGGTTTCGTTCCAGCTGAACTCGCGTCCTTCAGGGTAGTACGCGCGACCACGCATGGGAGGCACTGCGTAAGCGGGGCGCTCACCATACTTGGCCGCTGTGCGTTGCAGCGATTGGTACAGGGTACCGAGATCTAATGCGTTCATGAGATGTCTTACTTTGGCTTCGATTGAGCGGTACGTTTGCGTGGTCGTGTAGCGGCACTTCGGTTGCCTTGCAAGCGGTCTTGGAGGCGCTGTGCCAATATCTTCGAAGCATGGGAGATATGGTCGCGCGCCACTTGCTCGGCGTGCGAAGGTTCTCCGGCAGCGACAGTCTGGAGGATGGTCTCGTGCTGGCGCCAGATGTCTTCCGGAGTTTGCCCGCGAGTAAGGACTTCGGCCATGACCCGACGCAAGTAGCTCCAATGCGGGGCGCAGATCTCGGCGATGAGGGGGTTGCCCGAGAGCTTGTATAGAAAGAAATGGAACTCCATGTCGGCAGCGGTCATGCGTGCGATCGAGCCACTGGCGACTGCCGCGCGACCCCGCTCTATGTAGGCGGGGCCCTGTTTGCGCGCCACCTCGGCTGCCACTTCCGCCGCCTTGGCGCTTGCCAGTCCATCGAGGACGCTTCGCACTTCGAACAGATGGCGCACGTGGTCAGGATCGAGCGGCGCTACCATCAGACCGCGTCCGGGCGCGTCGCGCAGCAGGCCCTGGTTGCGCAGCAGCGTCAGCGCGTGCTGCACCGGCTGGCGCGATACCCCGAGCGCTTCGGCCAGTTCCTCCTGAATGAGCCGTCCATTGGGTGCAAGCTTGCCTTCAGTGATCTCCTCCACGATGGCGTCGTAAACCTGCTCAACCAGGCTCGGCTGTAGAGAAATGGCGCGCACGGCAATCGGTGTCTGACAGGCAGAAGGTCCACGATTTTAGCATTCTGAATACAGAATGCAATAGCGCAGGCGGCGCGCGGGAACAGCTAAACGAGGTCACCTACGGGGGCATGCGGCACGCGATCCGCCGCCGAGCTCTCGTGGCAGCGCTATTGGCCCTTGGCGTGCTGAACGGCGGTAAACTTCATGCAGGCGCCAATTCAAATCAACCTAGTTGAGGAAAACATGCGAACACCGCTCATGGTTGGACTCTTGCTTCTGCTTGCAAACTTCGGAGCGCGGGGTGGAGACTCGAACAGTATCGTCGGCAGTTGGAAATTGGTCGGTGCTCAAGCCACAACGGCAGATGGCAAGTCGCTGGCTTCGCCCATGGGCGAGCATCCGACCGGGTTTCTGATCTACAGCGCGGACGGTCGCATGAGCCTCCTGATCACGCACGAAGGGCGTCCTAAGCTGTCGGGTGATCGCCTCGACTCACCAACCGAAGAGCGGGCGAAAGCGTTTTCGACGATGGTGGCCTACGCGGGCAGCTACCGGCTCGAGGGCAACAAACTCATACACCGGGTGGAAGCGGCGTCGTCGCAGAATTGGGTCGGAACCGAACTTCCTCGGGTGGTGACCTTCGAGGGAAATCGGATCAAGCTAGAAGCGCCGCTGCAAGAGCGTCATGGGGTTGTCCAGCGGTTCGAGCAAGTGTGGGAACGAATCTCGCGATAGTCGGAAGTCCCCTCAGGGTCGGCGCCACTGCAATTCGCGCTGCGCGCCGCAAATGCGGATGAGCCAATCACCGCGCTGTGTGCTTGGGATGGATCTCGGCACCAGCAGTCTGAAGTGCGTTTTGATAGACGATGCGGGGCAACTGCGTGCGTCGGTCGAGCGTGGCTATCCGACTCAAAGCCCGTGTCCGGGCTGGGCGGAGCAGAATCCGCCGGACTGGATTGAGGCCATGCGCGCAGCGATTGCCGAGCTGCGAAGCCAGGGGGCGCCTCTCGACGGACTCCAAGCGATCGGGCTTTCCTCTGCCGCGCATCTACCGGTGCTCCTGGATGAGGCGAACAAAGTCGTTCGGCCGGCGATCTTGTGGAGTGACCAGCGAAGCGCGCAGGAGGTCGCGGACCTCAAGGAAAGCCACAGCCCGGAACTCGAGCAGATCACGCTGAACGAGGCGAGTTGCACCTGGACGCTGCCGCAGCTGTTATGGGTCTCGAAACATGAACCGGGTGCTTTCGCGCGGGTCCGGCGCCTACTGAGTTCGAAGGACTACCTGGTATTTCGGCTCACAGGCGTGTCTTCAATGGACTACGGCAGCGCTGCGGCGACCCTGATGATGGATGCGCGCAGCAAGTCTTGGTCGTCGGCCCTTATCGCCGTAAGCCGGTTGCCGCAAGAAGCATTCCCGCGGCTGACAAATCCGGAGACTGTGATCGGCGCAACGACGGACAGCGCAGCGCGCGCGTTTGCGTTGCCCGTCGGGGTTCCCGTCGTGGCCGGCGCGCTCGACTCTGCGGCGGAGATGCTCGGGTGCGGTCTTCTCGACCCCGGCGAGGCCGGTATGATTCGCGTCGGCAGCGCGGGCGGAATCATGGTTGTGGCCGACACAGTGGCGTTCAACAAAGGGATCATCACCTATCCCCACGTCGTGGACGGGGTGTTCTACAAGCAGGCGGGCACGAACTCCTGCGCCACCTCCTTGAAGTGGATTCGCGATTTGTGTGCTTCCATGCGGAGCGGCGACGCACCGATGTTGGCTTACGAGCAGCTCGACCAGCTTGCAGCCCAAGCGGCGCCTGGCGCAGACGGGCTCATGTTTCATCCCTACCTGCAGGGCGAGCGCGCGCCGTATTGGAACCCTGAGCTGCGGGGTAGTTTCACCGGCCTGGAGCCGAGACACGGCTGGCCGCAGTTCATTCGGGCGGTAATGGAAGGTGTGGCGTTTTCGCTGCTGGATTGCCTCGAGATGTTTCGCCGAGACAGCCTGGACATGAAGTCGGCTGTCATGTCCGGCGGTGTCGTGAAGAGTCGCGTTTGGTCGCAAGTCATCACCGACGTATTGGCCATGAACACCCGGACGGTTCACCATGGCGATTCCGCCCTCGGTGCTGGCATGCTGGCAGGCGTCGGAGTCGGGATGTTCGCAGACCTGCGCGGCGCCGTGTCCGCCTGTGTGAGGGATGAAAAGGTGATGGTCCCCGACCTCGCTAACCGAATCGTCTACGCACAATCCTTTGAACGCTATCGGCGGGTTGCGCAGTTCCTCGATTCGCTGACTCACGTGTAGCGAGTACGCAGAGCGTGTCGATGAGGCAGCTCGACCCCTCGGCGCGCGGTAGTCGCCCGAAGGCGCACCGGGCGCAGCCTCTGCTCCCGCTCACAGGCGTGTTCATCGCTTCCGGATCCCCCCTTCGAGGGTAGGGTAGGGAATCTCGCCCTGCGCTAGAGTGCCTCCTCAAGGCAAGGTGGAGGTGGCTGCAGGTGAAGCGCATTCTTGTCCCCGTAGTATCGCTGGCACTGTTCGGCTGCATCGACAACACGATCATCCGAACGAATCTCGCTCCTGGCGACGCGTCGTGTGCATTCGAGAAATACACTTCTCGCCATCAGGTGCCCGAGCACTGCAAGACGGCCGTCGTTGAGAAATACCAAGAAAAAAGCCCCGGCTACATCCTGCACTTCGTTGAGTTCGATGACCAAGGATGGATGCACCATCCGGGTCAGATGAAAGCGTTGTTTCGCACCCTGGATGAGGCAACTACGTCCGGCCACGACGACAAGCGAGGCGATGCCGTGATTGTGGTGTACGTGCACGGGTGGCAGCACAACGCCGACGCGTGTGATGAGAATGTCTGCTGCTTCCGGGAGACGCTGAAGGTCGTCAGCGAGCTCGAGAGCCGGCGGGATCGACCGCGACAAGTCGTCGGAGTGTACGTTGGCTGGCGAGGCCTCTCCAACGCCGGACTACCGCTATGGACCGAGAGCTCCTTCTACACAAGAAAGAGCGCTGCCCTGCGCGTTGCCATGGGGTCGTCCCGCGAACTTCTCATCCGCCTGCGTCGCTTTCAAGAGGCGCGCAATCGTGCCGGCGGCAACACGCGGCTCATGATCGTCGGGCATAGCTTTGGGGCGTTGATTGTCTATTCGGCGATCTCCGAGCACTTGCTTAACAACGCTTTGGATTTCTCCCCGGGCGAGGATCGAGCAACACCTGTGAAGGGATTTGGCGACTTGGTTGTGCTCGTCAATCCGGCTTTCGAAGCGGTTCGCTACGAGCCGATATTCCGTGTCGCTCGAACCCGGGAGTATCCGGCAAAGCAGAAACCGGTTCTCGTCATGGTTACCGCCGACAACGACTGGGCGACGGGAAAGGCATTTCCGATCGCTAGGACCTTCACTGGGCTGATCGATGAGTACAGCGGTTGCGAGGATCGGCCGTCGGACTCCCAGGATCGCGACGGCGACCGGTGTATCGACAATCCCCAGGATTTGCAGGATGGCGATAGCCCCTGCCAAGATCATACCTTTGCCGATGAGCGGCGTGGCGACGCGCGGACCGTCGGGCACGTCGATCGCTATCGAACGCATACGCTCGACATTTGGGATCCAAGCGCGCTCAAGAACAATCGGGAGAGACGCATTGATACGACCAGTTGCGAGTGCTCGCACAAGATGGACATACAGAAGTTGACGTCCGGTCCTCATGTAAGGGAAGACCTGGAGCGGCGCGAGAAGGACAAGTCGCAACGTACCCAGAGCGGCGCGCGTTCGCCTGGTTGGAGCAGAGACTACGCCGGCGGCGCTCGGCTAACGTTCGATGCGGATAAGAGACACTATGAGCGCAGTAGCGCGCCGGATATCCCTTTTTGGGTCGTGAAGTCGAAAGACAAGCGAATCATCGACGGGCACGGTGACTTCTACACCGCTCCTTTTCTCGACATGCTGCACGAGCTTTACAATGAAGTGGTTGCTTCCGACTAGAGCCGGGGAACGAGCGGGGAGGCACGAGCCCATGAAGCTCGTGCAGCCAGGCAACCGTCGGCGACCGCGTCGCGGCGATCGAGTCACGTCAGCAAGCCTTCTCCAGCTTGGCCCACTCAACCGTAACACCCGGCCCGAAGGCCATGGTAATCAGCTGGTCTTGGTCGATGCTATCAAGCCTTCGAGCCAACACGAACAGCATTGCGGCGGAGCCGAGATTGCCGACACTCTGGAGGGTATCGTAGGACGACTTCAGGGCGTCTTCTTCCCAGCCCGCTTCGCCGAAAGCTTTGCCGACATGGTCGAGTATGTTGGGCCCGCCCGGATGAATCCCTAGCGCGGGAGGGGACTGTGAAGGTTCGGTGCACAGCTTATCGAGTAACCTGCGTCCCCCGCCGTCGCGGAAGTATTCGCCGAGGCGCTTGCCGACTTCCCTGTTGAGGGTCATGCGGTAGCTGGTGTGATCCGGACTGCAGGGAGGAATGAGGCCCAGCAGTTCGGTGCTATCGGGCACGAGAGACATCCCTGTGTGCGTGTACTTCCACGTTCCGCTATCGGAAAGTATCATCGCTGCCGCGCCGTCGGCGAACAGTGAGCTTGCCACCAAAGAAGAGAGGTCAATGGCGTTGACGTCGTAGTGCGAGGACGGGACCTCGGCCGCGACAACCAGCACGGCTTTCGCATCACCAGCGCGGATGATGTCTCTTGCTAAGCGTAGGCAGGTCGCGCCGCAGAAGCATCCGTTGAAGTTGAGTTCGGCTTTCTGACAGTCGTCCGAGAGCCCGAGTGCTCGTATGATGGACACGGCAATGCCGGGTTCGCTCCAGCCGCTCGTACAAGTCGTGATGAGATGTGTGATGTCTTGGGGATTCCCTCCCCAATTCTTGATTGCACTGCGTGCCGCTTCGATTGCCAACTTGACCGCCGTTTCCTTAAACACCTCCATTCTTTGCCAGTAAGGGGGAATGTAATTGTTCGGCGTGTAGATATCGTAGGTCAAGGCCACCTTCTTGGCTTCCTCATAGTCGTCCGGTGACTTATCTTCGGGAAGCCACAGCGGGTGTGAGTAGTGGCGAGTGTGGATACCGGTTCCTTGAACGAACCTCTTCATACGCGAAATGACGTCGTCGGACTGACCATGGAAGCGTCGCATGGTTTCGTCTACTTCGAGCATTCGCGCGGTGGAGACCGGATAAGGCACAGCCGTACCGGTTCCCGCGATGTGTGCTTCCTTCGACCGTAGTGCGATGTGATGAATCGGTTGACTCGAGGGTGGGTACTCAACTGCAAGCATCGGTAGTCCTCCTTATTTGTCGTGCCGTCAGAAAGAAGTCGAGCATTTCGCTTCGTCAGGGCCATCACCGAGTCGATGGCATCGAGGATCAGGTTGAAGTCACCTACGCTTCGGCTCAGTCATTGGTCCAGTTTTTTGAGCCGTGATTCGCGACGCTAGGAAGGCATCGCAAAGGACATGCCAACCGGCATGGAAGCGATTTCCTCATTGCGAATCAGTTCGATACACGGCTTGACGCACGGCGGCGCACAGGAGGCGGGATGCGACAAAATGCCTGCCGGCGATTGCTCGCCGCGACAAAACGGCGAGCTGGGCGCGCACTAGAGTCGACTTTTGTCGCACCTCACGCGGAGCGCATGGTGATCCTAACGCTTTAACTATTTGTGTGTTTCGTTCGCCAGCGGCGCTGGCATGCAAACTGCAGAGTCTCTCCCGCCCCGTACTTTCGTCGCGACCGCGTGACGCGGGGGAATTCCTTGTTAGCAGATTACGGAGGGTTTCTTGCCATGTCCCGTCAAGTCGAGCATCCCAATCTCAGTGCCGCAACCGGCCGCCCGTACGCCAGGTTGCCAACGGCGCACGAACCCCTGGTTGGCCGCAGAACCCGAAGGTCACCGCTAGTGCGATTGGCTGCTTTTGTCGCTCGAGCAGTCGATGCGCAGGCATGCACAATCACACTAGAGCGAGGCGAAGCGAGTGGGAAAGGGAACCGGCACTCGTGGCCCGCTAGTTCGAAGGCGGGCATGCGAAGCGCGTCGAGTCGAGCGGAGGCAAACCGCTCCGCGGTGGCGACGGGGCGAGGTGGCCTACCTGAGCCTTCCGGGTTGAATCAGGCCTCGGGCGTCAATGGCGGCGCGCGCAAGTGTACTAGGGCTATCCGTGCCCCAATTACCGTCGGCGGAAAGGCACTCGGAAGTATCGAAGTGTTTGTTTCTAATTCCCGGCCAGAATTCGATGCGCGCGATCTCGATCGACTCGAGATGGCCGCACTGTTTGTCGGGAAGTCGATTCAAGTGATCCAACTGCAGGACGTTCTTCGTTCTCGCTTGGCTCAGCTGGCATTGGCACAAAGCCAGAGGCCTCTGGCTATCGGTTCTGCGACATCCATCTTGGGTCAGGGCCAGATGGCGAAAATCCTGGCGAGGACCTTTTATCGCGAAATGGCCAACTCAGGCTTCGACTACAAGCAGATAATCGACGCCGCGACGGGGATCATTTCGGAGTTGACGAGAAGCCTCGCTCAGCCGCAAGCGGCGACACAATAGACGTTAACCGGCCGGCCTGCACTGCCGCGTGTGGCAGCCGCGAAATCTCCCGTAAGGTCAAACGGCGGCGAGAGCAGCCCGAACGGCAGTGCGAGTTGACGGACTGCTTCAAATTCAAACCGGCTTGCCTAAAATCCAGGTCGCAGCCGGATAGCAGCACGCGCAGTCGGCCACCGTCATCGTACTTGTCGTTGACGTGCCACGGGCAACTCGGTATTCTGGCTTGCCATAAGGCGCGGAGCAGTCTTCGCTCGAAACGCCGCCATTCCTAGAGGAGGAAAATCCATGCGACTCGGCTACTTCATGATGCCCTTGCATCCGCCCGGCTCCGACTTGGCGAAGACCATGGAGCACGACCTCGAGCAAGTCGAGTATCTCGAAAGCCTAGGCTTCGAAGAGGTGTGGGTCGGGGAACACTTCACGGCCGGCTGGGAGAATCTTCCATGCCCGGATCTGTTCATTGCCAACGCGCTCGCGAGGACACGAACGATCAAATTCGGCACCGGCGTTTCCTGCTTGCCCAATCACAATCCGCTCATGCTGGCGCATCGCATCGCCGTCCTCGACAACTTGGCGAAGGGCCGCTTCTACTGGGGTATCGGCTCCGGTGGCTTCCCAGGCGACTTCGAATTGTTCGGTTTCGACCCCCAAACAGGCGAGCATCGAGACGTAACGCGAGCTTCCCTGGAGACGATTCTCGACCTTTGGAAAGGGCCCAAACCGGGCGTCTACGAGTCCAAGTACTGGCGTTTCCGGGTTCCGGAACCGCAGCCTGACATCGGACTCGGTCTTCACGTTCGGCCGTTCCAACGTCCGCATCCCCCGATTGGTGTGGCGGGGGTCTCACTCAAGTCTGACACACTCACCCTCGCGGGCGAACGAGGCTACCTGCCGATGAGCATCAACTTCATACCCGCACAGATCTTGCGGACGCACTGGCAGGCGGTCGAGGACGGCGCGCGGCGTGTTGGACGCAGCGCGGATCGAGGTGACTGGCGCGTCGCCCGGGATGTCTACATCGCCGAGACCACCGCTCAGGCGAAACGCGAAGTGCTACAAAGTACTCTCGCGAGAGATTGGCGCGAATGCTTCTTGCCGTTGCTGAAAAAGCTAAATTTGCTGAACTTGACCAAGATCGACGCGGATATGCCGGACCGTGAGGTTACGGTAGAGTATCTCGCCGATCATATTTGGATGGTCGGAGATTCGAATGAGGTCGCAGGCAAGCTGCGCCAACTCCAACAGGACGTCGGAGGGTTCGGCAGCCTGCTGGTCATTCATCACGAGTGGGACACGCAAGGCGCCTGGAGAAAGTCGATGCGGCTGCTAAAGGAGGAAGTACTGCCCGCTTGCCGAACCTAGGTTTTCTAAGGCTCGAGCGTGCAGGAGAAGTGCGCGAAGTCAGGCTAACCAGAGGAGGAGATCACCATGGACACAAGAGGTAAGCGATTGTCATCGACAATCGCTCGATTGGTCGCATCACTGATCGGTATCGGCGCCGCCCATGCGGCGGAATTCGAGCTAGCAATGGTCATCAAGGAGACGACCAACCCGTACTATAACGCGACACTCTCAGGGGCGCAGATCGCGGCGAAGGAAATAGGCGGCACGGCGAAGAACTATGGACCTACGCAATCGAGCGCGCAAGCGCAAATCGAACTCATCAACAATTTAGCCGAGAGACGGGTCGCCGCGATCGCGATTGCGCCGAGTGACGCGAACGCGGTCGTACCCGCCATGAAGCGGGCACAAAAGCTCGGCTCCAAGGTCATCACGTTCGACGCGGACTCCGGGCCCGAAGGGCGCCCCTTCTTCGTAAATCAGGCCACCACCGAATCGGTAGGGAAGTTTGCGGCCGTAAAGCTGGCCGAGACCATGGGCAAGAAGGGGAAAGTGGCCATCGTGTCGGCGCAACCGACTGCTGCCAATCAGAATGCATGGATCAAGGCGTTTCGGGAGGAGTTGAAGAAGCCCGAGTACAAAGACATGCAGGTCGTCGACGAAGTGTATGGGCAAGACAACGAGCAAAAGGCGTTTGACCTCACCGTGGCCCTTACCACGAAGTATCCGGACTTGGGTGGGATCTACGCGCCCACTTGCCCAGGGGCTCCAGCTGTCGCGCGGGCGCTCGAGTCCGTCAACAAAGGAAAGGGCGTGGTGAAACTCACTGCCCTTTGCGTGCCGAGCATTACGGCGAAGTACATGCTCAACGGCACCATGCAGGTGTTCTATCTCTGGGATCCCATCAAGCTTGGTTATGTGACCTACTACGCCGCGAAGTACTTTGCCGAAGGGAAGATCAGCGGCAAGCCGGGAGACACTTTTACTATCGAGAAGGGCAAGTGGCCAGGGAAATATACGATTCTCCCGAACCACGAAATCGTCACCGGCGAGCCGTTACAATTTACCGAGGCAAACCTCAAGGACCATCAGTACTAGCGATTCCAAAGCCTAGCAAGCGCAACGCGCCTATCGTGCGGGCTGCCCCGCGCGATAGGGCGCTGTCCGCGAAGCGCAGGGGGGCGCGTTGCAGCAAGACTCGGCCAGCGTCAAACCGTCTCGTGATGAGGGAATGCGGCAGCCTGTGCCCGCCGTGGAGTTGCGCGGTGTCAGCAAACGCTTTGGTCCGGTAGAGGTTCTAACAGATGTCGATCTGAGCTTGTATGCCGGACGCGTCCACTCGCTGGCGGGAGAAAACGGCGCTGGCAAGAGCACGATTGTCAAGATTCTCGCCGGCATCAACATTCCCGATCGCGGACAGATCTTTCGCGACGGCGCGGAAATCGCGATTCACGGGGTCGCCGCCGCGCGCCAGCACGGGATAGCGGTCATTCACCAGCACCCCGCCCTGTTTCCCGATCTGTCGGTTGCCGAGAACATATTCGTTGGCCGCCAGCCGCGCCGCTTTGCGAAGGTGGACTGGGCGAGCATGGAAACGCACGCGCAAGCGCTGCTGGCGGCGTTGCGGGTCGATCTGGATGTGCGCCTGCCGGTTAAGATGTTTGGCATTGCAGAGCGCCAGACTGTCGAGATTGCGAAAGCGCTGTCGATGAATGCGCGGGTCCTGGTCATGGACGAGCCCACCTCTGCGGTTTCAAGAGAAGAGGCGCTGCGTTTGTTTGAGATCGTTGAGCAGTTAAAGGCGCGAGGCGTTGCGGTTCTCTTCATCAGTCACTTTATCGATGAGATTTTGAGTTTTGGCGATGACGTTACGATCCTGCGATCGGGAAGGCGAGTCATCTCCTGCAAGGCAGGCGAGCTGACGCCTGAGGCCACCGTAAGGCACATGGTCGGCCGCTCACCGACAGCATACTTCCCCAAGCGGGCCGCTCAGTTCGGTCCGACTGTGCTAAGCGTGAACGGTTTGCACGGTGCGGGGTTTGTCGAGGACATCAGCTTTGACCTGAGGGCAGGAGAGATCCTAGGGTTGTTCGGACTTGTCGGCGCGGGGCGTTCGGAGGTTGCCCGCATGCTATTCGGCATCGAGCGGCCGCAGTCGGGTGAAATACGCGTCGACGGACGAATTGCCAGCATCCGTGCGCCTAGTGACGGAATTGCGGCAGGAATCTCTCTCTTGCCTGAGGATCGGCACAAGGAAGGGCTAGTCCTCGAGTTCCCGATCCGATCCAACATTACATTGCCGATCCTCAAGCGCCTCGCTCGCGCTTTCGGCCTCGTCGACCGCACGCAAGAAGCGGTGGTCGCGGCCGACTACTTGCGCCGTATGCAGGTCGTCGCTACCGGTATCGATCAGTTGACGAGCGCGCTATCCGGCGGCAATCAGCAGAAGGTCCTGTTTGCGAAATGGCTACTGCCCACGCCGCGTGTGCTCATCTTGGATCAGCCGACTCGCGGCGTCGATGTCGGCGCAAAGGCAGAAATCCACCGGATTATCACCGACCTGGCCGCCAAAGGTATGGCGATCCTTCTAATCAGCGACGACGCCCCCGAGGTCACCGGAATGGCAGATCGCGTCCTCGTGCTTCGCGGTGGTCGTGTGGTGGGGGAGTATCAACGTGGCTCCGTGGATGACGATACCATCGTGCTGGCAGCGGCACACTATGGAGAGGAAGTCTCCGGCGATTCGCAGCCGGAGGGAGTGTTGCGCCCGTGAGAGCCATATCGAACGGCAACCGGGTTAAGGCGCTGGCGCGACATTTGCGCCATACCCGCGAACTGGGGCTTGTAGCGGTCCTCCTGCTCATCTCCGCCATCGTCGCGGCATACGAGCCGAGATTCCTCAATCGGGCCAATCTCGAACAGGTAGCCCTGTCGGCAACCCTGGTCTGCATCGTCTCTTTGGGGCAGGCACTGGTGATTATCGCGAGGCAGATCGATCTCTCCGTCGGGGCCATCGTCGCCTTGAGCGCTTTCGTGGCGGCGGCCTGGTTAGAGCGACACCCGGACGCGAGCTTGTTCTTCGTTTTCCTCATCGGTTGTGGCGTCGGCACCGCCCTAGGCGCCGGCAATGCGCTGCTGGTAGCGGTTGCGCGCATACCCGCGATTGTCGCCACGCTAGGGACGCTTGCCATCTATCGGGGCGCCGCCATCGTCATTGCGGAGGGACGGCAGATCTCGTCGACCGTATTGCCGGAGAGTTATCAGGAGGTCGCGCAGTACCACATCGGTGGCCTTCCGTTCTTGGTCTGGCTTGCTGCGCTGCTTACCGTCTTGTTCGGATGGTTCGCCCGCAACACCAGATTGGGACGGGATCTGTACGCTTTGGGGAGCAGCCCCGAAGGTGCTCGGTTCGCGGTCATAAACGAGGCACGTGGCATCGCTTTCGTGTTCATCCTGTCCGGCCTGTTATGCGGCTTTGTCGGCGTGCTTTGGGGAGCTCGATTCGGCACCGTCGACGCGGTCATTGCTCGCGGCCTCAATCTCGAGGTGATTTCGGCGGTCGTGGTCGGGGGCGTGAGTATTTTCGGGGGCAGCGGAACGGTCTACGGCGCGGCGTTGGGGTCGGTGATTTTTGCGGTATTGCAGAACGGAGTGCAATTACTGCACGTCAACCAGTTCTGGATCGAGGCGGTGATCGGACTGGCGATTCTCGGCACTGTCGTGTTCTACGTGTCTTTGGCACGAAGAAGCGAACGCGCTCAGCAAGATGCGCGGCGGCGCCGCTCCCCGGTGCGTGTCCGAGCTAATTCTCCGGTACTACCGTGAGGGCGCAAGGCATTCGAGTCGGCCGTTGGGAAGGGCTACTGCTGGTGTTTCTCGTGGCCACCTTCGTATTCGGTGCCGCGAAGTCCCCCTACTTTCTTACGTCGTCGAACGTATCCATAGCCGTCGCAGCTTTTATGCCCGTAGCGCTGGTCGCGCTCGCCATGACCCCCATCATCATAGCCGGGGAGATCGACATCTCCGTGGGGTCGATTATCGGGCTATGCGCCGCGGTGATGGGCCTATGTCTGGAGCACGGCATGAGCCTTGCCTTCGCAATTCCAGCGAGCATCTTGGTCGGCACGCTAGCGGGGCTATGCAATGGGTTTCTGGTCGCCTACGTAGGATTGCCTTCGTTAGTAGTGACAGTCGGTACGTTGGCGTTCTATCGTGGCATTGCCCAAATCATCTTAAAGGAGCGAGGGGTTACCAACTTTCCTGATTGGTATACCGGCTTCGGCTTTGGAACCATAGGATCCACGCCCGTGCCCTGGACCGCGATCCTGTTCTCCGTACTCGCGGTAGGGTTCGCGGTCTTCCTGCATGCGACACGCAGCGGGCGCGCCCTCTATGCGATCGGGAACAACCGGGAAGCCGCGCGATTCTCGGGTATCGATGTCAGGCGCGCGGTACTGGGGCTCTTCGCCACATCGGGCACGCTGTGCTCTCTCGCAGCGTTAGTTCTTACTGCCTATTTGGCGAGCGCTCGCGCAGACACTGCGGTGGGATTCGAGTTGCAAGTGGTTACCGCCGTAGTGCTCGGCGGGGTAAACATCTTCGGCGGGAGTGGCACACTGGGTGGCGTTGTGATTGCGCTTTTTGTACTTGCGTTTGTTCAAAACTCCTTGGGCCTGGCTGGCGTTACACCGGAGGCGCAGCAAATTGCAACCGGTAGCGTACTGATTGTGACGTTAATCGTATTCAGTGTAGGGCGAAAGGTCAGCCAGCGACTTGCCGTCACCAAGACTCTGGGGGCGCGCATTGTGCCGCATCCTCCGGTAGAATGATGTCTCGATTGCCCTTTTTCAGGGATTTGAGATAGGTTGCTGATTTTGGCCGCCGCCCTGTTACCATCATCGCGCGCGGTGCGTGCTGCACCTTCGATTGGTTGCACCGCAGGCGACCCGATAAGGGCGCACGGTTTCAGTTAGGCAAAGGAGGAACTTTATAGTGGACTATCGATCGCCGGGGACTGCTGAGGAGGCAGCCGGTCTATTGATGTCGGGCGCAGCCAGCGCTCAAATGTTGGCAGGAGGAACCGACCTCCTCGTCAAGCTGCGCACAGGTGTCGTCGACCCGCAACTCGTTATCGATCTAAAGCGCATTCCGCATATGCGAGGGGTAACCGTCGACTCCCGCGGATTTCGCATCGGCGCCGCGACTCCTTGTGCCGAGTTGGGGGAGCACGCGGCGCTCCGATCGGCTTGGCCTGGCGTAGTCGAGGCATTGCGGCTTATTGGTTCGACCCAAATACAAGGGCGCGCAACGCTGGGAGGAAATCTCTGCAATGCTTCGCCGGCCGCCGACAGCGTACCTGCACTGATCGCGGCGGGCGCGGTGTGTGAAATCGTTGGACCCGGTTCGCAGCGCGAGTCGCCGGTCGAAGAGATCGTGATTGGACCGGGTCGCACCTCGCTTGCTCGCGGCGAGTTCATTGTGGGCTTCCGTCTTCCCCAGCCACCGCCTCGATCGGGCGATGCGTACCTCAGATTCATTCCGCGTACCGAAATGGACATCGCGGTCGTGGGAGTAGGGATAGCGCTTCGTCTCGATGCGAGCGGCACCTGTTCGCACGCGCGGGTGGGACTCGGTGCTGTGGCACCGACGCCGCTGCTGGGGGAAACGGCTGGACGTGCCTTGGTCGGCACACGTATCGACCAACCTGCGCTCGACGCTCTTGCGGCGGCCGTCAGGGCTGCCTGCAAGCCGATCAATGATAAGCGCGGCACCATTGACTACCGCGTAAAGGTCTCCGGCGTCCTGGCACAGCGCGCCGCGCGTAAGGCGCTTGAGCGTGCCAGCGGCACAGAGAGCACGGGAGGTGGGCATGGCTAAGCATCACATAAGCGCAACGATCAATGGCAATCCAGTGGAGTTCCTCTGCGCGGCAGATCAGACTTTGTTGGATGTGCTGAGAGACGAGCTTAGACTGACAGGCAGCAAGGAGGGCTGCGCCACCGGCGACTGCGGTGCCTGCAGTGTCATGCTCGATGGCCGCCTGGTCTGCGGTTGTTTGGTGCTGGCGGCGGAGATGCAGGGTCGTTCGGTGCAAACCATTGAAGGTATGGCGACGGGCGATGAACTCCACCCGCTGCAGCGCAAGTTCCTCGAGGATGCGGCATTGCAATGTGGCATCTGCACGCCGGGCGTTCTGATCGCAGCCAAAGCGTTACTGGATCGCAATCCCAATCCGACAGAAACTGAAGTGAGGTATTGGTTGGCGGGAAACCTGTGCCGCTGCACAGGCTACGACAAGATCGTCCGAGGAGTACTCGACGCAGCAGCAGAAATGAGAAGGAGCTAAGCCATGAACGACATGACCACTACTACGTTGGCGCAAACGCCGCACAAGGTCGTCGGGACGCGTCCGCTTCGTCCTGATGGAGTAGACAAGGTTACCGGTCGGGCCAAGTTCGGCGCCGATCTATATGTGGCGAACATGCTTGTAGGCAAGGTGCTGCGCAGCCCGCATGCCCATGCGCGAATCAAGTCCATCAATGTCGCCAAGGCGCGGGAGCTGGCCGGCGTTAAGGCGATCGTTACTTTCGCTGACTTTAGCGACCTTCCGTCAGAGTTCATCCCAGCCGGAGAGATGATGGTCAATTTTCGCGACATGACGCGCAATGTCATGGCGCGTGAGAAGGCTCTATATGAAGGGCATGCCGTGGCTGCGGTGGCCGCGATCAACGAGGCCATTGCCAACCAGGCGCTCAGATTGATAGAGGTTGACTACGAAGTGCTGCCGCACGTGCTGGATGTGGCAAAGGCGATGGAACCGGATGCCCCGTTGCTTCACGAAGACATGTACACACTAAATGTCGACCCGAAGCCAGCCCAACCTTCGAACGTCGCCAAGCGCGTGGAGTTCGCTCTTGGAGACGTCGCCGCAGGCTTTGCCAAGGCGGATGTAGTTATTGAGCGCGAATTTACGACGCAACCCGTGCACCAAGGCTACATCGAGCCGCACGCGTGCGTGGCCAGCGTTTCAGAAGACGGGCAGGCGGAACTCTGGTGCACGACCCAAGGGCAATTTATCGTGCGTAGTTTTTGCGCCAAACTCCTCGACATGGAAGTGTCCAAGCTGCGCGTCACTGCCTCGGAGATCGGTGGAGGATTCGGCGGCAAGACCGTCGTTTACCTTGAACCGTTGGCACTGGCGCTTTCGCGCAAAGCGCACCAACCCGTCAAGATGGTCATGTCGCGGACCGAGGTATTCAAAGCGAGCGGACCGACCTCGGGCGCAAAGGTGTGGGTTAAGATGGGTGCGAGCCGAGATGGAAAGATCACGGCGGCCGAGGCCGTCCTGAAGTATCAAGCGGGCGCTTTTCAAGGCTCACCGGTACAGCCCGGTTGCATGTGCGCGTTTGCGCCCTACAACCTGGAGAACGTCAAGGTGGTGGGCTACGACGTGGTCGTGAATCGGCCGAAGGTCGCAGCGTATCGTGCGCCGGGCGCACCCATTTCCGAGTACGCAGTCGAATCGGTGGTCGACGAGTTGGCACAGCAGCTCAAGCTGGACCCGATCGAGTTCCGATTGAGAAACGCCGCTCGTGAAGGCACCAAGGCTGCCTATGGCCCCAAGTTCGGACCGGTCGGCCTGGTTGAGACCCTTGAAGCTGCGCTTGCGCATCCACATTACCGCGCGCCGCTCAAGAAGAATCAGGGTCGCGGAATCGCGTCTGGATTCTGGTTCAACATCGGTGGCGAAACGTGTGCAACCCTGAATCTCAGCGAGGACGGCAGTGTGACCCTGGTTGCTGGAACGCCGGACATCGGCGGTTCGCGGGCATCGTTGGCGATGATGGCGGCGGACGAACTGGGCATTGCGTACGATGACGTGCGCCCAATCATCGGCGACACCAGTGCGCTCGGGTACAACTTCCTGACGGGCGGCAGCCGGGTAACGTTTTCCAGTGGCATGGCGGTTGTCGAGGCCGCGCGAGATGTCGTTCGTCAACTACGCGAGCGCGCCGCCAAGATATGGGAAATCGCGGTCGACAACGTCACCTGGGAAAACGGTCAGGCGCGCGCGGCTAACGATGCGGCGCGTACCCCCCTTTCTCTCGCCGAACTGGCAAAGACGATGGGAAAGACGGGCGGGCCTATCGTGGGCACTGCAGCGATTAACGCGCAAGGCGCTGGACCAAGCTTCGCTACCCACATGGCCGATGTGGAAGTTGATCCCGAGACCGGAAAGGTCACCTTATTGCGTTACACGGCCATTCAGGATGCCGGCAAGGCGATTCATCCGAGCTACGTCGAGGGGCAGATGCAGGGGGGTGCTGTACAAGGACTCGGATGGGCGCTCAACGAAGAGTATATTTACGATGCGAAGGGGAGGCTGGAGAACCCAGGATTCCTCGACTACCGCATTCCCGTGTGTTCCGACGTACCGATGATCGATACCGTCATCGTTGAGGTTCCGAATCCGCGACATCCGTACGGAGTGCGCGGGGTTGGTGAGACTCCCATCGTCCCGCCGATGGCAACGATCGCCAACGCGGTTTGCAATGCAACCGGCATTCGATTTACCGAGTTGCCCATGTCGCCGCCGCGAATCTTAAGGGCCATCGAGGGGACCTCAAAGGGCTGATCTGCAGCATCGAGGAACAAGTTTTGGCGCGAGTGATACTAAATGGGACGCTGAAGCAGCTGGCTGGAGGTGTCGCGCAAGTAGAAGTTGAAGCTCAAGATATTCGTCAGCTCGTGCGGGCGCTGGGCAATCGTTACCCTGGGCTCGCCCAGCATCTTGACAGTGGCTACGCGATCGCCATTGATGGTGAGATCTTCCAAGACGCTTGGTTCGTCTCTGTGGGCCCCGATAGCGAAGTCCATTTCATTCCTGCTATCCGTGGGGGATAGCGCTCACGCCGCTGTGTTTCGCATGTAGCGCTCCAAGAAGACGCTGATGAAAGTACAAAGAGTCGAAACGCTGGCCTGCGACGCAGGCTGGCGGAATTATCATTTCCTGAAGCTCACGACCGATGCCGGCATCGTGGGGTGGAGTGAGTTCGATGAAGGCTTCGGCGCGCCCGGTGTTAGCGCGGTTATCGAGCGACTTGCTCCCCGATTGATCGGACAGTCGGCGCGTGATCACGAGCGCATCTACGCCGAGCTCTACTGTGCGACACGTCCGGCGGCCGGTGGCATCGTAGCGATCGCCATCGGTGCGATCGAGAACGCGCTACTCGATGCGAAGGCAAAGGAACGCGGCGTGCCGGTCTACGATCTACTCGGAGGGAAGATTCGGGATCGGGTGAGGGTGTACTGGTCGCACTGTGCAACTTGGCGGATCAACCATCCAAGCTACTATGGTCCGCCAATCGTTGATCTCGATGGTGTGAGGGCAATCGGTCGAGAGGTTCGCGAGCGAAGTTTCAGCGCATTGAAGACCAATCTGTTCACGTACGATTCAGAGAAAAAGGGCGTACGGGGTTGGCGGCCCGGGTTCGGTGCACCCTTTGCGCCGGAGATCAACGTCGAACGGCCACTGCTCGATAACATCGTCCTGCACTTGGAAGCATTGGCCGAGAGCGCCGGTCCTCGTGTCGACATCCTGCTTGACCTCAACTTTAACGCCAAGACCGAGGGCTATCTCAAGATTCTGCGCGCGACCGCGCATCTACCCCTGTTCTGGGTCGAGATAGATAGCTACCGTCCTGAGGCGCTCGGCCTCATTCGACGGGCGAGCCCGCATCCGGTGAGTTCGTGCGAAACGCTGCTCGGCTTGCGCGAGTTCTTACCCTATTTCCAGCAGCAGTCGATGGACGTAGCGATTGTGGATACCCCGTGGAACGGTGTTTGGCAGTCGATGAAGATTGCCGCAGCGGCGGAGGCTCACGAAGTGAACGTGGCGCCGCACAACTTCTATGGGCATCTATGCACCATGATGAATGCGCACTTCTGTGCTGCGGTCCCCAATCTGCGCATCATGGAGACCGACATCGACCGGATCGCCTGGGACCATGAACTGTTCACTTACCTACCTGAGTTCGTCGACGGTCACTTGGTCGTGCCGGATCGACCGGGATGGGGCACCGAGCCCGTCGAGTCCGCCTTGCGCGCTCACCCCCCGAGGGGGTCAACGGGGTTGTTGAATTATGGGCAGAAAGCGTGACAGCAGACGGAGTGCGATCCGGTTAGGAGGCGGCGGCTTTCAGGCCATGCCCCGCCGCTGATTTGACAGCGGCATGCAAGGAGCGCGCGACTTTGTCTTGCTCTTCGTGAGTCATCTGAGGATACAGGGGCAGAACGATGCACTGATCCTGAGCGGCTTCGGAGTGGGGGAGAGGACAGCGCAAAGCTAGGTCCTTGTAAGCGGACTCGCGGTGGCTGCACATGATGCCTCTACGGGACGCAACACCGTCGTCGAGCAAGTGCTGCATGACGGCGCGCTGATCACAGAATGGCGGCAGACGCACGCAGAAGCTTTGCCAATTGGATTTGGCCCATTGCGTCTCTTCAGGAATGCCGATGGCCGGGATGTCGGAAAGGACTTCGCGATAGCGCACTGCCAATTCCCGGCGGGCGTGGATGATATCCGGCAAGCGCTTTAGTTGTTCGCGACCCACTGCGGCCTGGATGTCCGTCATTCGGTAGTTGTAGCCTAGCGTCGGATACGATTCAAAAATAACCGTATTGGCCCCGTGGCGGACGGTGTCCGGTACGCTCATCGCATGCTGGCGCAGTAGTCGAAATTTGGCGTCCCACTCGGCGCTCGCGGTCGTGATCATGCCGCCGTCGCCCGTGCTGACGACCTTGCGCGGGTGAAACGAGAAGCAAGCGATGTCCGCGTGCGGTCTTCCTATCATCTCCCACTGCCCTTGCCACATGATCTCGCTGCCTATTGCGCAAGCCGCATCTTCAATGACGCGAAGTGAATGCCGCTGGGCGATGCGCAAGATCGCCGCAAGATCACACGGCATGCCCATTTGGTGTACGCACAAGATTGCTCGCGTGCGCTCAGACAGCACGGCTTCTATGCGACTAGGGTCGATGTTGAACGAATGCGGCTCGATGTCGACGAACACCGGTGTCGCACCGCAATAGCGAATGGCATTGGCCGTCGCGATATAGGAGTGACTCACAGTGACGACTTCGTCGCCTGGACGCACGCCGACAGCCAAAAGTGCTAGATGCAGAGCCGTCGTGCAATTGGATACCGCACAGGCATGGCGTGCGCCGACGAGCTCCGCGAATTCTCTCTCGAATGCGGCGACTTCAGGTCCTTGAGTAATCCAGCCGCTCAAGATCACGCGGCGCGCCGCTTCGGCCTCGCGCTCGCCCATTACGGGTTTGATTATTGGGATCATGTGACAGGTGCAAGTTTGCTGGCCTGCCACCACTGGACGAGCCGGCGCAAGCCCTCTTCAAGATCTACGGTTGTTCGGAAGCCCAGGAGCCGCGCCGCCTTCGTGGTGTCGGCGAGTCGGCGGGACACGGCATTTATTTTTCTTTCGGGTCCGTACTCTGGCTTGAGAGTCGAACCCATTACCTTTAGCAGCGACTCGGCGAGTTGATTGAGACTGGTCTCGACGCCGCTTGCGACATTGAACACGTCGTCGGAGGCTTCGCTCGCCAAGGCCGCAACGTTTGCTCGAGCGACGTCGTCGATATAGACGAAATCCATGGTTTGCTCGCCAGTCCCGAGAATGATGGGTGGCTCGCCGTTGGAGATACGCTCCATCCAGCGGATCAGCACTTCGGTGTACTTTCCGTGGATGTCCATGCGTGGCCCATAGACGTTAAAGTAACGCAGGGCTACGTAGGGCAGTCCGTACATATCGTTGAATGAGCGAAGCAGGCCTTCAAGCATGATCTTGCTGGCCCCATACCAAGTTCGATTGTGGTAGGGATGATGGTTTTCTGAGGTCGGAAAGACTTCAGCGAGACCGTAGATCGACGCCGTGGAAGCGGCAATCAACTTCTTTACGCCACACTTCTGCGCCGCTTCGACAACGTTGTAGCTTCCGTCGCACATGACTCGCATCGCTTCCCGCGGATCGGCCGCACAGGCGGTAATTCGCAATGCTGCCATGTGCAGGACCGCATCCATGCCCTGCGAGGCCTCGAGCACGGAATTGTGATCGCAAATATCACCTCGAATGAGGGTCACCCGCGGATCCTTTAAGGCAGTTTCGACATTCGCCAGTGCCCCTCGGCTGAGATTGTCCAGGATTACGATCTGGGCAGGCGAGTGTTCTCGCAAAAGCAAGTCTACGGTTGTCGAGCCGATCAGCCCACAGCCTCCGGTAACCAGAATCCTCGCGCCGTCAATCTGCATTGTTTGCCTTTCGTACCAATTCCCGCGCCGGGTTACCGGCTATTGTGACGCCGGGGGCGACGTCGCGTATGACATTGCTGCCGAGGCCGACCAAGGCACCGTCGCCGATGCGTAAGCCGTTCATAAGTGCCGAACCACTTCCGATGTAGCAATTCTCACCGAGCAGAACACCTCCGGCAATCGTTACGCTCGCCCCAACCAAGCTCCAATCGCCGACGACAACATCGTGGTGGATCACGGTGTTCGGCAGGATACACACATGATTGCCGATCACAGCGTTACTCGTAACGACGACACCCGCCATGATCAGAGAATTGTAGCCGATGGTCGCCAGCGGAGAGACTCGAGCGGTGGGATGGATAACCCGCGCGAACCTATCATCGGGCACGTTCAGGCTCGAAACAATATCCCTTCGCGATCGATAGCTCGCAGGGCCGCCCGGAACAGCGAGCACCAATGCGTCCGCCCGCTGCCTCAGGACGCTCCTGCTGTGAACGGAATAGCCATGGCAACCTTTGGCGATCTTCTCCGCCGTATCGTCCACGAATCCGAGCAGTTCATAGGTATCGCCGATGCAGTCAAGCGCTTCAATGCCGTTGCCATTGCACGGAAAGATAAGCAACGGCGTGCGACTACGCAGCGTCACAGGGCCTGGCTATAGCTATCGACCGCTAAGCTGCGTCCGCAAGTGCGCGGACAGCGGCGGCAACCTCCTCGCACTGCCGCCTCGTCAGCTCGGGAAACATCGGCAGAGAGAGCACTTCATTAGCTGCTTGCTCGGAGTGTGGAAAGTCGCCTGCCTTGTAGCCTAGGTCGGAGTAGGCGGGTAGCAGATGAACCGGAATAGGGTAGTGAATCCCGGTTTGTATCCCTTGTTGCAGGAGTCTTGCTTGCCAAGCTTCGCGCTGGCGAGTTCGAATCGCATAGATGTGATAGACGTGCCGCGCGTAGGACATAGCCGTCGGCGCGTCAACTCGGCTACCCGAGAAGAGCCGATCGTAGTTGGCTGCGGCTGTTCGGCGCGCTTCCGTCCAGGCTTCAAGATGCCGAAGCTTTACGCGAAGTATCGCGCCCTGAATGCCCTCAAGGCGGTAGTTGTAGCCCTTGAGCACGTGCTGATACTTGCGCTCTGCCCCCCAATCTCGCAGCATTCGAACGGTCCTGGTGTACTCAGCATCGCTGCTTACCACCATCCCACCCTCGCCGTAGGCGCCTAGATTCTTCCCAGGATAGAAGCTAAAGCAACCCATGGCGCCGAGGCTGCCTACCCGTCGGCCTTTGTACTCTGCCCCATGCGCCTGGCACGCATCCTCGATCACCACTAGCTGGCGTTTCTTTGCGATCTCGAGGATCGGATCCATGTCGGCTGGTTGGCCGTACAGGTGCACCGGAATGATAGCCTTCGTGCGTTCGGTGATGGCCGCCTCGATCGCGCTTGTGTCGATCGTGAAAGACTTGGGGTCGATGTCGACGAATACTGGAGTGGCGCCGCTATAGTAGATAGCCGCTACCGTAGCGACAAACGTAAACGGTGTGGTAATTACTTCGTCGCCGGGGCCGATTTTTGCGGCAAGCAAGGCGAGGTGCAGGGCGCTCGTTCCTGTATTGACGCCCATTCCGTACTTTGCGCCGCAGTAAGCGGCAAACTCTTCTTCAAACGCTGCCACCTCACTTCCCAGGGTGAACTGGCAGGTGTCAAGCACGTGCTGAATCGCCGCATTGACGTCCTCTTTAATGCTTGCGTATTGCGCCTTCAGGTCAACGAATGGAATCACGCCGCTTTCTCCTGTTGCGTGATGTAGAGCGTCTCGCCGCGGCCTCGCATTGAGCTGGTGGCCGCCTCGATGAGCTCGACAACTCGCAACCCCAAGTGCCCGTCTGTAATGGGCTGTTTCGTGTGCTCGATGCAATCGACAAAGTGCTCGCCTTCTACTCGGAGCGCTTCCGTGGCGTCCAATGCCGGCGCCCACATATCGCCCGCCCGGTAGCCAACTCGCATCTGGTAGATCTGAGCTGGATCGTCGGTGAAGTTCACGCCCTTGTCATATACCTTGATCTTCTCGCTGGGCTCGAGATCATCGTAGGTAATCATCTTCTTACTACCGCCGAGGAGAATTTGACGTACTTTCACCGGAGCGAGCCAGTTTACGTTGACATGCGCAATCGTTCCGGAGTTGTAGAAGAGCGTTATGTAGGCGAGATTCGCTGGGGTGCCGGGGAAGTGATTGGTTCCGCTTGCAGATACCGCGACAGGATGTTCACCCAGCAAATGGTCCAAAATCGAGAAATCATGCACGGCGAGATCTGAGATCACGCTCACGTCGCGCTGGAAAAGCCCAAGATTCACGCGAATCGAGTCGTAGTAATAAATACGGCCGAGTTCTCCGGCTTTGACGAGTTCGGCCATCTTGCGGACCGCACCGGTATACAAAAAGGTGTGGTCGATAATGAGTACGAGCTGACGGCGCGCGGCTTCGTCAATAAGCTTGCGCGCTTGCAGGGCTGTCTCCGTCATTGGCTTCTCGAGCCAAAGATGCTTGCCCGCCTTGAGTGCCGCCATTCCAAGCTCGAAGTGCGTGCTCACCGGGGTGGCGACGGCGATTGCGTCGATCAAGGGGTCTTTCAGCAACTCCTGGAAGTTCGTCGTGGTCTTGATCGATGGATAGCGGCGTTCAACCGTCGCAAGCCGCTTGGCGTCGAGATCAGCGACAGCGACGACCTCTGCACCTGGGGTCTCTGCAAAATTTCTCACCAAGTTCGGACCCCAGTATCCGTAACCGATAACGCCAATTCTGATCATTTCCTTCGATCTCCTGTCCTATATGAATTTTCTCAGTCGCATTTTCATGATGTCTTTCGGCTCCGTGCATCGCCGATTACTCTAGCGGGGACGCCTGCGACAATCGCGTGATCGGGCACATCCCGTGTAACCACTGCCCCGGCACCGATGATTGCTCCTATTCCGATGGTCACGCCCCCCATTATTGTTGCGTTGCTGCCGATGGAAGCTCGCTCCTTCACGAGCGTCTTTGCTAGCTTCCAGTCGGCCGGGGTCTGCAGTGAGCCGTTCTCGGTGACAGCCCTTGGCTGGAGGTCGTTGATGAACATGACGCCGTGGCCAACAAAGACTCCGTCCTCAATCGTGACGCCCTCGCACACGAAGCTGTGGCTCGAGACTTTGCAATTTGAACCGATCTGGGCCCCTCGTTGAATTTCGACGAATGCCCCGATTTTTGTGCCCGTCCCCACTTCGCAACCGTATAAATTCACAAGGTCGGGCTGCGGAATGGTTACACCGGCGCCGAGACGAACATCACTCGAAATCATGCTTAGTTCTGCTTCCTTAGGATGAACACTATGAAATTGCGAAATTGCTTCTTGCGCCTGCAATCGCGTCCCTTGTCTTGGAAATTATCCATCGAACAAGGGCAGGACAGGCATAAGCGCATGCGTGGTAGCCGAAGATTCAGGCGCTTTCTCTCCCAGTGCTGGTCTGCCGTACTTGATGTTATTGAGGTTTTCCTAGTGTATAGATGCATCAGAGCAAATTCGCGAATCCGAAAGTTCGAGAGGCCTATTCTTTCGCAAGCGCAGATTAGCACGTGATCAGTCCTGTACTAGCATTGAGACCTGAGTCGCACAGTTTGACTGAAATAGCTGATTGTCGGAAATCTTTACAGAACTCAACGACTGCAACCGTGTTCGCTGCT
The DNA here is from genome assembly GCA_964539965.1 of uncultured Burkholderiales bacterium. Classification (GTDB taxonomy): domain Bacteria; phylum Pseudomonadota; class Gammaproteobacteria; order Burkholderiales; family JALYOK01; genus CAZILI01. The sequence continues at coordinate 28,064 of CAZILI010000004.1, forward strand.
TGAGGGGATTTGAGAAATGCCAGGGTTCGCGGATGCGAGGAAGCTGACTAGGTTCGCGCCCTTCGCACGATGAAATCGTGTCGTTGCAAGGGGTTGAAGTGAAGAGTCGAGAAATGGTCTCATGTCGAATATGCCAAGGAAGCGGAAGTAGGGAAGCAAGGAAATTCTTCCGCATACCGAAATCCGATGTCGAATTTCTTTACATCGACTAAACTTCTTTTTGTTGGAGCTGTCAGTGATAAACACAGAAAACATTGACTTAATGGTGATGGCTCAGTTCTTGCGGTTCTGAATTGTAGACGGGTCGCAACCGCCACAACCCCATAAACACAAGCGACCCAGTGCGACTGATGCTGTCGCACAGTGTATTGAAAAGTAGAAATAAAGAAGACCAAAGAACGCGTACGGAGAACTGCTCTTGGCTGGAGCCTAGTCGTGCAACCAAACAATCCCGCGTAATTCGCGAACTGTAAGCTGCGCGTCGTGCCCGACGCTACCTCGGCGTTGGGAGTGGGATTGCGTTGCCTGTGCTTTGACCTTCTAGGGCCATTTCTCTGCGAGTAGCTCACCGCGAGTGTTGAGTACGTCTTCGGCTGACCGGGAAGCGCGGCGAGTAGCAATCACAAACGGATGAGCGAGTTGGAGCGAGGGATGATATCGGCACAAAGGTTGAAAAGGTCGGTTGAGCGTCGTAAGCGCATGCAATTCGCGCCTCTCGATCAGATTCTCTTTCTGACTACGCTGGAACGGGGTGGCGCATGAACGCGAAACCGCGATGGATCATAGCGCTCGGCGGGGTGCTGCTTCTGGTCATTGGGTCACTGGCGGTTGGAACAAAGACAGTTCGGACTTGGGCGAACCAGAACACCAAAGACTCGCTTAGCGTCGATGTCGAGCAAAGGACATTGTTGTTCAGCCCCGGTGGGAAGTACCTAGCTAGCATCGACGGTAGTTCAGTCATTTTGCGAAAAGTTGAGGCGGGTACCGCGTCAATTTTGGGTAGAGCTAATACCTCCGCCGTGAGTGGCGTCGTCTTCGACGCACAACAGACGAAGCTGGCATTGGCTCGAGAGGACGGCCAGGTTGAGATCTGGGCGACTGATTCACTCAATCTCACTCACGTTCTCAGAGGGCACCGTGATCGGATAACGGCATTGGCCTTCAGTTCCGATGGCAAGAGCCTGGTCAGCGGGGATAGCGACGCGAATGTGTTGTTGTGGGATGTCGCGTCGGGCTCCCTGCGACTGAAGCTGCCCGAGCAACGAGGGGCGATAAGTGCTGTCGCGTTCAGCGACGATGCTCGGATGCTGGGCACGGCTGCGGACGACATCGTTCTTTGGGATCCCTCGAGCGGGGAACGGCTGTTTGCTCTGCCGGCCACCAACGTCGTGCCGGTCGCGGGAATCATGTTCGTGCGCGGTCGACGCGACTTGGTGAGTATTGACACTGAATCGACCATCACATTGTGGGACCTAGATAACCGAGCGGCCCGGGCCCACTTCCGTGGACCAGACGGGGCCGGAACCGGAGTCGCGTTCGATTTAACGTGAAAAAAAAGGGCAGGGGGGAAGCGGGACACACA
>CAZILI010000005.1:0-14270 GCA_964539965.1 uncultured Burkholderiales bacterium
CCGACCCGCCTCAACTCAAGGACTTGATCGACGGCAGAGCATCGACATGACGCCCGCTACCGCGACCCCAGCGACCGAACTGGTCACCCTGGATCTGGAAAAATATCTCGTCCACTCGAGGCTCGAGATCGTCAGCGTCTTGCGCGAAGTCATCGCGCGCCGCTCGCTCGTCACGCTGACTTTCGAGCGTGGACGCGACTCCATGGTCACCAGCTTGCTTCGGGTCAACCCGGAAGTCGGTGACGTACTGCTCGACTGCAGTTCCTCGGCCGACGCCAATCAGCGCCTGCTCGCCTCTCAGTCACTCATCGCCACCAGCTTCGTCGACAGCGTCAAGATTCAGTTCAAGGCACAGCGCGCCGAGTCCACCACGTTTGAGGGTAAACCCGCGTTGCGCCTGCGGCTGCCGGAGTCGCTGCTGCGCCTGCAGCGGCGCGAGCACTATCGCATGCTCGCCCCGGTCGCAAAGCCGATCAAATGCCTGGTACCGCGACTGCGCGACAAGGCCGGCAAGGCAATCGAATTCAGAATCGTCGACATCAGCTGTGGCGGCATCGGAGTAACCGTGACCCAAGCACAGCCGCTGTTGGAGCTCGGGCAAGAACTGGAAAACTGTCGCATCGACTTGCCAGAAATCGGCACTGTTATTACCGGACTGGTGGTGCGCAACGTCAGCGAGACGACCGACGCTGCCGGCGGGAAGGGACAGCGCTGCGGCTGCCAGTTCGTGAGGCCGCCTGCATCCACAGTAAACATGGTGCAGCGCTACATCAACATGATCGAGCGTGAGCGCCGGGCACGCACCTAAGCGAGCGGTGTCCAGTGAGACACTCTGTACCACTTTGAATTTTCAGACTTAAGCTTGACCGTTGCCTGCCGTTAATGGGTGAGTTCATCACAACCCGCCAAGGTCAAGGTCATGCGTGCTCTTGTTAAGTCTCTTCCGCTGCCCGCAGTGTTGGGTAGTCTGTTGCTGCCCGCGTACGTCACGGCAGAAGAAACCACCGCGGACCCCGCGACGCCCGAATCGAAAGCCATCGCCCTCAACGTCAATGTCAAGGCAGACGTGGTCGCGAACCTTGCAGGCGGCGCTAGGCGCGGTACGACCGGGCTGAGTAACGTCGATCTCAAAGCTACGTTCGACGCAGAAAAGCTATTCGACTGGAAGGGCGCGACCTTTTTCTTGCACGCCATCAACGACCTGGGCGGTAAGCCGAACGCAAAATACGTAGGCAGCCTTCAGGGCGTCGACAACATAGAAGTCGACACCAACACGACCAAGCTCTATCAAGCTTGGTTGGAGCAGGCGCTGTGGGACGGCAAATTCACCGCCCGCATCGGCTTGTACGACTTGAACTCAGAGTTCTACATGACTGAATCCTCCGGCCTGTTCTTGCACCCTGCGCCTGGAATCGGTTCAGAGCTCGCCCAAACAGGTCAGAATGGGCCGTCGATCTTTCCCACCACTTCGGTGGGAGCGCGGTTCAAGATACAACCGTCTCGCTCGTGGTACACGCAAGCCGTGCTGCTCGACGGCGTACCGGGCGACCCCAACAATCCGCGCGGCACGCACGTTCAATTCAATCGCGGTGATGGGACTCTGACTGTGGTCGAAGCCGGTTATCTACTCGGCAAGGGAGCCGGCGAAAAGGACGACGCACCCGGGGTTGGAAAAATCGCTCTCGGCGCATGGCACTATACGGCGAAGTTCCCCGACCTCATCGACACCGACGACAATGGCGATCCCGTGCAGCGCTCGAACAATAGCGGAGCGTACCTGCTCGCGGAGAAACGGCTGTACGACGCCACCGACGACGGTGCGCGCGGGCTCGACGGATTCATGCGAATCGGCTTCGCCAATCATGATGTAAATCGGCTCGCGCACTATGTACAGTTGGGCGCCGTCTATACGGGGCTCCTCTCCGGACGGCCCGAGGACCAAGTCGGTCTGTCGATGGCAATCGCGACCACCGGCTCAAAGTACCGTGACTTGCTTGCTCGCGACGGGGTGGCCACGACACGCAACGAGATGGGCTGGGAGCTTACCTACCGCGCGCCGGTCAAGTCGTGGCTCACGATTCAGCCTGGTATTCAATATGTAGTGCACCCCGACAGCAACCCGGAGTTGAAGAACGCGGTGGTTGCGCTGCTGCGTTGTGAGATGAACTGGGACTGGTAGCGCCGCCGCTGCGCATTTCCCGCCCGGGGACCGACGGCGAACTCTGGGCGGGTTCGCAACAATTGCCGGCTAGACCGGCATGTTCATGATGTCGTGGTACGCCGAGATGAGGCGGTTGCGCACTTGCACCAAGGCCTGGAAAGAAACACTCGCCTTCTGCATGGCGATAACGGTGTCTTCTAGCGAGACATCTTCTTGACCGAGTTGGAACTGCTTCTGCAGCTCAGTGGCCTTTTGCTGCGAAGCATTGACTCGATCGAGGGCATCCTTCAAGGCACCGAGAAAGTCGACGCTTGCGTCGCTTTCGATGCCTTTCGCCGCCCCTGCACCCTTGGCGATACCGATCGAGCCCAAGGGACTCGCACCAAAACGAATGGGGTCCATGCCGCGCCTCGTCCAAAGCCTTGAATTTGTGTGCCGACAGCATAGCAGCGCGCAGCCCCCGGCTTTAGCGGGAAATGAGGCGAAAAGACCGAGGTTATCCCGGGACTGCCGGCCTCAAGTCGACCCATAATCGCCAGCATCCGATAAAACCCCGGCAATTGGGTACCCACTTTCTATGGCTGACGGCGCAAAATCTACCCTCTCAGGCTTCTTTGACCGGCTCGCAGAGCTTCCGGCCGGCACCAAGCTCGGGATCATGATCGGCACGGCCGCCGCCATCGCCTTGCTAGTAGGCGTAACCCTTTGGTCGCGCACGCCTGAGTTCCGTCCTCTCTACACCAATCTCAACGACCGCGACGGCGGGCTGATCATCTCGGCTTTAAGCCAGATGAACATCCCCTATAAGTTCACCGAAGGCGGCGGCGCGGTGCTGGTACCGGCTGAAAAAGTGCACGAAGCCCGTTTGCGCCTCGCTTCCCAAGGCTTGCCCAAAGGCAGCATAGTCGGATTCGAACTGCTGGAAAATCAAAAACTTGGCGTCACTCAGTTTCAAGAACAGGTCAACTACCAGCGCGCACTAGAGGGCGAGCTAGCGCGCTCGATCCAATCCCTCGCAGCGGTCGAATCGGCGCGCGTACATATCGCCATCCCTAAGCAGTCGGTATTTCTTCGCGACCACCAAAAGCCCACCGCATCCATCCTGCTGAACCTGCACGCCGGCCGAACCTTAGATCGGGCGCAAGTCAGCGGGATCATGCATTTGGTGGCCAGTAGCGTCGCCGACCTCCCGGTAGAGGCCGTATCAGTGCTGGACCAAAACGGGACCTTGCTCAGCGGCGATACGAGCAATGTTGCCGGCAACGGACTCGACCCGAGTCAGCTCGCCTATTTGCACCAAACCGAACAGGGCTACATTCAGCGCATTGTCGACATCGTCGAGCCCATCGTCGGGCGCGACAACGTGCGCGCGCAAGTCACGGCCGACTTGGATTTCAGTCACACCGAGTCGACCGCAGAGACCTACAAGCCCAACGGCACGCCCACCGACGCGGCGATCCGCAGTCAGCAGATGAGCGAATCGAGCGCCGGCGCGGGCCAAGGTCCGCAAGGCGTCCCGGGCGCTCTCTCGAATCAGCCGCCCGGCAACGCCACGGCGCCGATCACGGGCGGGGCAAATAACCAGGCGCGCAACGCCAATCCGCCGGCGGCGAGCGGGCCCACGCAACGGGCTTCGACCGTCAACTACGAAGTAGACAAGACCGTCCGCCACGTCCGCTCACCCATGGGGGCCATCAAGCGCCTGTCTGCTGCGGTGGTCGTGAACCATCGCAAGCAAGTGGACAAGGCAGGCAAAGTCACCTACACGCCGATGCCGGAAGCGCAGCTCAACCAGATTCGCGCTCTGGTCAAAGAGGCGATGGGTTTCAGCGAACAGCGCGGCGACTCGCTCAACGTGGTCAACACCGCCTTCAACGTCGAGGAGCCGGTGCAAACCGCTCCGATTCCGCTCTGGAAGAAACCGGAAACGCTTACGCTGGCAAAGGAAATCGGCAAACAATTGCTGGCCGGCGCGCTCGTCCTCTACGTGCTGTTCGGCATGCTGCGTCCGTTCTTCCGCAAGCTGGCGGCACAAGCGCCGAAGCGCTTGGAGCCGGCTCTCACCCCGGCGCTGGAGGCGGCCGCGGAGGCGCGGCCGGCCGCGGTCGTGCAAATCGACGCCCTTGAGACCGCTCGCCAACTCGCGCGCCAAGACCCGAAGCTAGTCGCCAACGTGGTCAAGAGCTGGGTGGGCGGCAATGAGTGACGGGATACACAACAGCGCGGTGCTGCTGATGGCACTCGGCGAGGAACACGCGGCCGAAGTGCTCAAGCTGCTGACGCCGAAAGAAGTGCAAAAGATCGGCCAAAGCATGGCCGATCTCAAGAACATTCCGCGCGACAAGATCGACGCCGTCTTGCAGCGCTTTGGCGCGGCCGCCCAAAGCCAGTCTTCGCTGGCAGTCGATTCGAGCGAATACATCAAGAGCATCCTCACCAAAGCCCTCGGCGACGAGAAAGCGGGCTTCCTCATCGACCGCATCCTACAGCGCAGCGACACGAGCGGCATTGAGGGCTTGAAATGGATGGACGCGGCTACCGTAGCCGAGCTGATCCGCAACGAGCATCCGCAGATCATCGCCTCCATTCTCGTGCACCTCGAGCGCGATCACGCCTCAGCCATTTTGGCTTGCTTCGCCGAGCGGCTGCGCGCCGACGTCATCATGCGAATCGCGACATTGGACGGCATACAGCCGGACGCTCTGCGAGAGTTGAACGACGTGTTGTCGAGGGTGCTGACCAGCAGCGACAAGATCCGCAAGACCAAACTGGGCGGCGTGCGCACCGCGGCCGAGATTCTCAACTTTGTCGGCACCTCCATCGAGAACGTGATCATGGAAGCCGTGCGCGAGCAAGATCCCGAGTTGGCGCAAGGCATACTCGACGAGATGTTCGTGTTCGACAACTTGCTGGAGGTCGACAACAAGGGTATCCAGACCCTGCTGCGCGAAGTGCAGTCCGAGACGCTCATCCTGGCGCTCAAGGGCACCAGCGAGGAGATGCGGACCAAGTTCTTCTCCAACATGTCGCAGCGCGCTGCCGAGATGTTGCGCGAGGATCTGGAATCGAAGGGGCCGGTGCGCCTGAGCGAGGTCGAGGGCGCGCAGAAGGAAATCTTGAAGATCGTTCGCCGCCTCTCCGACGAAGGGCAAATCGTGCTCGGCGGCAAGGGCGAGGATCAGTTCGTCTAAGCGATGAGCGAGCGCGTCATACCGAAAGAAAAGCTGACCGCCTTCGAGCGCTGGGAAATCGGCACGCTCGGCGATCGCGGGTCCTTCGACTCCGCACCCCAGGTCGATCCAAGCGAGGCGGCGCGCGCCGCCGCGCAGCAAGAGGGCTACTCCGCCGGTTACGCCCAGGCGCAGGCGGCGGCTACGCAGGCCAATGCGCAACAACTCGATCGGCTGAAGGGCCTATTGGCGCGCGCCGAACTGAATATCACGCGCTTGGAGCAGCATGTCGCCGACGAGATGCTGGATCTTGCGCTGGAACTTGCTCGTCAAGTCGTGCGCGGCGAGCTCTCTGCGCGGCGCGAAGCCTTGCTGCCGGTCGTGCGCGAGGCGATGGCGAGCCTCGCCGAAACGGCGCTGCAACGCAAACTGATTCTGCACCCGAGCGATGTCGACTTGGTCTGCTCGCATCTCGGCGACGAGCTCCGACTAGGCAATTGGCAGATCATCGAAGACCACCTCGTCGAGCCGGGAGGATGCCGTATTTCGAGCCTCAACGGCGAAGTCGACGCGACGCTTGCCACGCGCTGGAAGCGCGTATTGCAGGGCGTAAGGAAGAGCCATGCTTGGCACGCAGACTGAATTCAATCGCAGCAAATGGCAGCGCTATCTGCGCGAATGCAAGCGTCAGGTGCGCAGCACCTCGGCCTTGGACGTCAGCGGGCGCCTGACCCGCGTGGCGGGCATGGTGATGGAGGCGGTGGGGCTGAAGCTCCCGGTCGGCAGCACCTGCCAAATCATTCAAGACGGCTTGGTGCAAGCCGAAGCGGAAGTGGTGGGATTCTCGGGTGACAAGCTCTTCTTGATGCCGGTTCAAGACGTATATGGCCTCGCTCCGGGCGCGATCGTGACACCGCTGGTTGCCGAACATCCCGCTCCCGTCCTGGGCAAGAACCTCGAGGCGGCGTCGCCGCTCTTGCAGCGCGTCAAGCACCTGCCGGTGGGCGCAGGCCTGCTCGGTCGTGTGGTGGACGCGACCGGCGCGCCGCTGGACAGTTTCGGGCCGCTCGATTTCGAAGCTCGCTGGCCGCTGCAGAGCCGGCCGCTCAACCCCATCGGGCGCACGCCCGTCAGCCGACCCTTAGACGTGGGCGTGCGCGCCATCAATGCCGTGCTCACCGTCGGGCGTGGCCAGCGCATGGGGTTGTTCGCCGGTAGCGGCGTGGGCAAGAGCGTACTGCTCGCCATGATGGCGCGCTACACCTCGGCCGAAGTCATCGTAGTCGGATTGATCGGTGAACGCGGCCGCGAAGTGAAAGAGTTCGTCGAGCAAACGCTCGGTGCCGAGGGCCTTAGCCGTTCCGTCGTGGTCGCTGCGCCCGCCGACACGCCTCCACTCATGCGCCTGCAGGGTGCGGCCTATGCCACGGCCATCGCGGAGTACTTTCGCGATCAAGGCAAGCAAGTGCTGCTGATCATGGATTCCCTCACCCGCTACGCCATGGCACAACGCGAGATCGCGCTCGCCGTCGGCGAACCGCCGGCGACCAAGGGCTATCCACCTTCGGTGTTCGCTCGCCTGCCGCAGTTGGTCGAGCGCGCCGGCAACGCCGACCGCGGCAACGGATCCATCACGGCCTTCTACACCGTGCTTACCGAGGGCGACGATCAGCAAGACCCCATCGCCGATGCCGCGCGAGCCATTCTCGACGGGCACATCGTGCTTTCGCGGGGCTTGGCCGAGCAAGGCCACTATCCGGCCATCGATATCGAGCTGTCCATCAGCCGCGTCATGCACACGCTCGCCGACACGAAGCACTTCGAGGCGGCACGCCGGTTGAAGCAGCTGTACTCGCGCTATCAGCGTAACCGCGATCTGATAAACGTCGGCGCCTATGTCGCCGGCTCCGACCCCTTGCTCGACGAAGCGATCGCGTTGTTCCCCCGACTCGAGCGCTTCTTGCAGCAAGATATCGACCAACGCGCCGACCTGGCGAGCAGCATTCGTGATCTCACACGCCTGGTAACCAAGTAGCTATGCAGAAGAAGAACACCGCCCTGCCCTTACTGATCGAGCTGGCCAAGGCCCGCAGCGACAAAGCGCGCAAGATCGCTCAGTTGCTCTCGCACAACGCGCATCAGGCGCAGCGCCAATTGATAGCCTTGCAAGACTACTTGCGGGACTACGAAGATCGCCTCGGGCGGTCGTCGCAAGCGGGCATGACACCTGAGGAGCACCAGAACTATCGGCTATTCCTCGCCAAGTTGGAGCTAGCGATCCAGCAACAGAGCAACGAAGTGAGCCAGCTCTCGCAGCGCAAAGATTCCGCCCAGCAACACTGGCAAGCGGAAGAACGCCGCACTCAATCGTTCAGCACTCTGCAAGCGCGCCAAGCCGCGCAAGCCGCGGCGCGCGAAGCGGCGCAACTGCAAAAACTGCTCGACGAGTTCGCCACCCAAGCGGCCGCCAGAACCACCACCAGCGGCTATCCCTCGACCTAACCGGATACGCGATGTCCCAAGTTCACTCGACCCAAGCCAAGACGCAGACGACTCCTGCGCAGAAGGTCGCGCCGCAGCAAAACGCGCAAGACAAGTCGGCGGCAGCGGCAGGCTTCGATGCCCTGCTCGCCCTGCTGCTCGGCGCCGGTGCCCCGGCAGGCGAAAAAACCGGCGAAGCCGTGCTGGACGCACTCACCGGAGAAGATGCCGGCACCGGCCCGACCGAGACCGGCGTGCCGACGGTCGATCTGCCAAACCCGGCCTCCGGCGAAGCAGCCAACGTCCCCAACCCCGCGCTCGCCCCCATCGTCGCTGCGACGGCCCAGGGCAACACCGCGGGCAAGATCGAGACCGATGGGCAGCCCGCCTCGACGGTGATTGCCACCAAGGCAGAGATGAGCAGCTCCGCACCGAGTTCCGCACCGAGTTCCGCACCGAGTTCCGCCACGAGCCGCAGCGCGGCGCGCGCAGACGCGTTCTCCTCCCACGCCAAGCCGGATGGGAAGTCGGGACACGACGGCAAGCCGAGCGCCGTGCTCACCGCCCTCGAATCGAGCGCGGCATTCGCCGCGGCGCCCAACCTGCGGCAAGAAGCGCCAATGGCCCGCGAGCCGCTGGCGGCGCTTCAGAGTCCAGTCGGACCTGCCGCCGCCCCGACGGGGCTCGAGATGCCAAGGGCTGAGACCGAAACGGCGAAGCCGATTCTCGAACTGAACACGCCGGTCGGCAGCGCTCGCTGGAGCGACGAAGTAGGCGACAAGCTGGTGATCCTGGTGGCCAAGCGCGAACAGCAAGCAGAGCTTCGGGTTACCCCGGCGGAACTGGGTCCGATCGACGTGCAGATCTCGCTCGATCAGGGCCAGGCGAACGTCACCTTTGTCGCCGCACAGCCCGAAACGCGATCTGCGCTGGAGGCTGCCCTGCCGCGCCTGCGGGAAATGTTTGCCGACAGTGGGCTTACCTTGGGAGGCTTTTCCGTCGGCGCAGAACGCCAGAACAAGAGCGAGGGCAATGCACAACAGGACCGGCCCCAGAACCGATCGGAGTCCGCGCCCGTGATGCTGCGCTCGAGCGCTTTCGGCGCAGCCCGCGGCGATCAATTGGTCGACGTGTTCGCCTAGTTATACCCCAGTAGGTATATAGCCAATCTGGCTTTCTACACCGCCCGATTTGCGGTATACCCCCCATACCTCCGGCAGTCGGCGCCGGCTGGCGCAAGAAGCGAGTCAAACCCAAGATAGCGGGCGGATTTGCCGCCTACTCGGCGCTAAGGTTTTGCCGCCTCACACCATAATGCCCGGGAGTTCCTCTTTGGCTAATCCACTTTACGGACCGCATCATGTCCAAAAAATCAGAGACACCTGACGAGTCATCGGGTGACGCAGACGAAGCAACGCCCAAGAAGAAGAAGGGCAAGAAGCTTCTGATCATCGGGCTCGCTCTCGCGCTGCTCGGCGGCGGCGGCGGCGCCGGCGCATGGTATTTCTTGCGCCCCAAGCATCACGACCCCAAGGAAGAGGCGAAAAAGGAAGCCGCCAAGCACCCGCCTGCGTTCGTCAATCTGGAGCCCTTCACGGTCAACCTGCAAGATGACGAGGAAGCGCACTTCCTGCAAACCGAGATCGTATTCGAGATCGTCGGCAACGAGCTGGTGGAGCCGATGAAGGCGCAGATGCCCGCCCTGCGCAGCAATATCCTGCTGTTGTTGTCGAGCAAGACCTCGCACGACATCAGCACCATCGAAGGCAAACGCAAACTCGCGCAGGAGATCATGGCCGAGGCGCGCAAGCGGCTGCCGGCCACCGAGCACGGCCAGGGCATCACCAACCTGCACTTCGCTTCGTTCGTCATCCAGTAAGGCATCCATGGGCAACGAAGTCCTATCGCAGGACGAAGTCGATGCCCTGTTGCAGGGCTTTAACGGCGACTCTGCGGAAGAGGAGAGCAAGCAGCCCGAGGAGGGCGTTCGCTCCTACGACCTGGCGCGCCAGGAGCGCATCGTGCGCGGGCGCATGCCCACGCTCGAAGTCATCAACGAGCGCTTCGCCCGGTTGCTGCGCATCGGGATATTCAACTTCATGCGCCGCACGCCCGAAGTCGCGATCAATCCGATCCGGGTCATCAAGTACGGCGAGTTCATCCGCAACCTGGTCGTGCCGACCAACTTGAACGTGGTGCACATGAAGCCGCTGCGCGGCAGCGCGTTGATCATCATCGAGCCAAGCTTGGTGTTCAACATCATCGACAACTTGTTTGGCAGCGACGGCCGCTATCACACCCGCATCGAGGGGCGCGATTTCACCTTGACCGAGCAGCGCATCATCCAGCGCGTGCTGAACGTCGTCTTCACCGAGTATCAAAAGGCCTGGGAGCCGATCCATCCGGTGGAATTCGAGTTCGTGCGCGCCGAGATGCACACTCAGTTCGCCAATATCGCCAACCCGTCCGAAGTAGTAGTGACCAGTACTTTCAATCTCGATCTCGGCGGCAAGAGCGGCGATATTCATTTCTGCTTTCCGTACTCGATGCTGGAGCCGATCCGCGACGTGCTCTACAGCATGATCCAGGGCGAAAGCGCGGAGCCTGACAAGCGTTGGCTGCGCATGCTGACCAAGCAAGTGCAGATCGCCGAGGTAGAGCTCGTCGTGCGGCTCGCCGACGTTCCGGTGGAGTTGCGCCAAGTGCTCAACATGAAGGCGGGGGACGTCGTGCGATTCGACCTGCCCAAGCTGGTGAGCGCGGAAGTCGACGGCGTGCCGCTGTTCAATTGCACGTACGGCACGGTCGACGGCCGCTATGCCGTCAAAATAAATGAAGTCACCGCGCCTTCGCGGCTGGACAATTTGATGTCTGGAGATGAGCATGCTTAACGAAACCAATCAGGATGCGGCTGCCGACGACTGGGCGGCGGCGCTGGCCGAACAAGCCTCTCAGGAGGGCGCTTCGACCGAAGTCGCCGCGCCTGCGGTTGCGCCGAAAGTCTTCGAGACACTGAGCGCCCCCGCGAGCGCTCCCGCGGGCCAGATGCAAGATATCGAGCTGATTCTCGACATCCCGGTGCAGCTTACCGTCGAGTTGGGGCGCACGCGCATTCCGATCAAGGACATCCTGCAACTCGCGCAAGGCTCCATCGTCGAGTTGGACGGGCTCGCCGGCGAGCCGCTCAACGTGTTGGTAAACGGCTGCCTAATCGCGCAAGGCGAGGTGGTGGTGGTGAACGACAAATTCGGTCTCCGCTTGACCGACATCGTGTCGCCTTCGGAGCGTCTGCGGCGAGGGAATCGATGAGGTTTAGCTTCGGCCTCGCCTGCGCGTGGCCGGCACTTGCGCTCGCGCAGCAGGCGCCGGCCGCGGCGCCGACGCCGGCATCCGGTCTGTTGCAGTCCGTGCTGGGTTTGGCCGTGGTCGTGGTTGCCATTCTCGCGTTCGCCTGGCTGGCGAAGCGCCTGTCACAACCGCGCGGCGGCCGCACCTCTTTGCTTAAACTCGTCGCCAGCCTGCCGGTGGGCGCCAAGGAGCGCGTCGCCGTAGTGGAAATCGCCGATACATGGATCGTGGTCGGCGTCACGGCGAACCAAGTGAACGCCCTGCACACCCTGCCCAAAGGGGAAAGCTCGATCGAATCGGTACAGCCGGTGCATAGCTTTGCGCAAGTGCTGCAAGGCCTGAAGCGGAAGTGATGCGCATGGCGCCCGCTCGCGCTTCGACTCGGCTGGGTTGGCTGCTGGGCATCGTCCTGGCGCTCGCGCCGTTCGCCTTGTGGGCGCAACAAGCGCCGGGACTACCCGGCGTCACCACCACGCCTGCGCCGGGTGGGGGGCTTACCTATTCCGTCTCGATTCAGGCGCTGCTCGCGCTCACTCTGCTCACGTTCTTGCCGGCACTGCTGCTGCTGGCGACCGGATTCACGCGCATCGTGATCGTGCTTTCCCTGCTGCGCCACGCGCTCGGCACGCAAACCTCGCCACCGAATCAAGTGCTGATCGGTCTGGCCTTCATCCTGAATCTGTTCGTGATGGCGCCGGTGTTGGATCGCGTCTACGCGGATGCTTACGAGCCTTACGTGAACAATCAAATGTCGCTCAACGATGCGCTGGACAAGGCGGCCGTGCCGTTGCATGCCTTCATGCTGAAGCAGACTCGGGAGTCCGATCTCGCGCTGTTCATGAAGCTTGCCAATCGCACCGACATCAAGACCAAGGAAGAGGTGCCCTTGCGGGTGCTGCTGCCGGCCTTCGTCACCAGTGAGCTCAAAACCGCGTTTCAGATCGGCTTCATGGTGTTCATTCCGTTTCTCATCATCGACATGGTCGTGGCGAGCGTCCTGATGTCGATGGGTATGATGATGCTCTCGCCGGTTCTCATCTCCCTGCCGTTCAAACTCATGCTGTTCGTATTGGTCGACGGCTGGAATCTATTGCTCGGCTCACTGGTCGCAAGTTTCTCCCCATGAACAACACCCAATACGTCTTGACGCTTGGGCAACAAGCCCTCGAAGTGACCTTGCTGGTCTCGGCGCCGTTGCTCATCACGGCTCTAGTGGTCGGCTTGCTGGTCAGCATTTTTCAAGCGGCCACCCAGATCAATGAAATGACCTTGTCTTTTATCCCCAAACTGCTGGCGATGGCGGCGACGCTGGTGATCGCCGGCCCGTGGATGTTGACGACGCTCATGCAGTACACGACCAAGCTTTTCACCAGCATCCCAACGCTTATCAACTAGCGGTTAGCGAGTTTCCGCATCGCCACATCGAGGAATCGCCAGTTGATCACTTTCACGACCGCGCAACTCGATGCTTGGCTAGGCACCTTGCTGTGGCCCTTTGTGCGCTTTCTGGCGCTGCTGAGTTCTGCACCCGTTCTCGGGCACCGCTCGGTGCCGGTACGCGTGAAGATCGGCTTGGCGATGCTGCTGACCCTGATCGTTGCGCCGAATTTACCCGCCATCGGAGCCGTGCCGCTCGGCACTTCGCAAGGGATTGCGCTGCTGTTGCAGCAATTGGCGGTTGGGCTGGCGCTCGGTTTTTCGGTGAGTCTGGTGTTCTCCGCCATCGAGATGGCCGGCGACTTGATCGGACTGCAAATGGGCCTGAGCTTCGCGTCGTTCATCGATCCCGAGTCGGCCAATCAGAGTCCGCTGATCGGCAGTTTCTTGAACTTGCTGGCGATGTTGATCTTCTTGACCATCGACGGCCATCTAATGATGGTCGACGCGCTGGTGAATAGCTTTGCCAGCGTTCCCATCGGCGTAGAAGTGCGCGGCATGATCGACTGGCAACAGCTGGTCACCTGGGGCACGCAAGTCTTCATGCTCGGTCTACAGCTCGCGCTGCCGGTCTTGGCGGCGGTTTTCTTGAGTAACCTCGCGCTCGGCGTGCTTACGCGAGCGGCGCCGCAGTTAAACCTGTTCGCGATCGGCTTTCCCATCACCCTGTTGCTGGGACTCTTGATTCTGTGGATTGCGCTGCCGCACTTCGGACCGTTTCTCGAGCAAGCGCTGTACAAAGGCATGAATATTCTCACGCGCTGAGGCGACGCTTCGGCCGCGCGCCGTGTATCATGCCGGACTCAATGAAAGCTCCCGTCTCTTTGCTCTCCGATACGCCGGCAAAGGGGCCGCGCGTGGACCCGCCCTAGGCCGTGCTCGCCGCTTTCCTCACCGGGGCCTTGCTGGCCGCGGTCCTCGGATGGCTGTGGCATCGCTTTGCCGTCAATGCAACTCAAGCACGGCAAATCCAACTCCTGATCGACCGGCTGCCGCTCGCCGGTTGGCAACTCGACGATACCGGCCGCGTCGTACGGGCTAACGGCCGGGCGGCTGCCCTCTCCGACACGACGCTCGAAGCGATGTTGGGCAAAAGCATCGCCGAGGTGCTGCCGATCCGGCCCGCACTCGCCGGCGAAGCGGACGCTTCCAGCCGAGAAATACTCGAATTTCGCGGCAAACGACGCGAACTGCAAGTAGAGCGACTGGCGCTGCCGGAAGCGCGTGCGACTTTGCTCCTGGCGAGCGACGTGACCGACCAGGCCTACTTGGCGGCGGTTGAGCGAGCGCTGCCTTCGGCGCAAGCCTGGGGAAGTCTCGCCCTGTGGCACTGGGATGCGCCGGCACAGCGCATGGTCTACCTCGAGCCGCCGTTGGCAAGCATTGGCCTCGATTTAGCGCGCGAGGTGACACGCGCGAACTGGGAGGCGATGATCCACCCGTCGGACCGGGTTGCCGCCCAACAGGCCTGGCAGACGTTCCTCGGCAACACAGAGCAGCCGTTGGAAGTTCGCTATCGCGTCAGGGCGGGTGAAGCCTGGTATTGGATCGAGGAGCGCGCGCATGCCATCACCGCGCCTAGCGGCGGGCAAGACATCGTCGGCGGTCATCGCCAAGTTACCCGTGAAGTCGAGCGCGAAGTGACCATCAGCGCAAACGCCGAGGTGGCCGCA
>CAZILI010000005.1:14280-28856 GCA_964539965.1 uncultured Burkholderiales bacterium
TTCGCCTCGCTGCAGCGAGAGTTGGATTCGCTCGCCTACGCCGTCTCGCATGACTTGCGCGCGCCCGCGCGCCATATCGACGGCTTCGGCGAACTGCTGCGTCAGCACGCCGGCACCGCGCTCGATGCGCTCGCGCAGCGCTACATCGACACCATCTGCGAATCGGCGCAGCGCTTGAGCGCGCAAATGGACGATCTGCTGAAGTACTCACGCGCCGGGCGTGCTCCTCTGTACCGCGGCGTGGTGCCGCTAGAATCGCTGGTCAAAGATTTGGCGAGCGAACTGAGCGCGGGCGAACGTGGGCGCAAAATCGAATGGCAGATCGGCCACCTGCGTCCGGTGGTCGGCGACCTGACCTTGATCCGCCAAGCGCTGTTCGAGTTGTTGCACAACGCCGTCAAGTTCACGCAACGGCGTGAAGTCACGCACATCGTGATCGACGAAGCGCCCGCTCAAGGGAAAGAAGTGGTGGTGTTCGTGAAGGACAACGGCGTGGGGTTCGACCCCAAACAAAGCGGTCGCTTGTTCGGCGTGTTTCAGCGTCTACACAACCCACAAGATTTCGAGGGCACGGGGAGCGGACTGGCCACCGCACAACGCATCGCGCACCGCCACGGCGGGCGGATGTGGGCGGAAGGAGAAGTCGGCCAGGGCGCGACGTTCTTTCTTGCCCTGCCGGGCTAGTGTCGCGCCCCCCGGCGTTGGGAACCCGCCAAGCCCCGCCACCGCCATCAAGTCTCCGGGCGACCTGCCGATTACTACACAGGTCACCCCGGAGATGCTGTCGATGCTGCTCGTTTCGCTCACAGCCTGCGTTCAGCGGGCTTTGCAAGCCGCCCTGACCAAAGGCGAACCGCCGGAGCGAGACCGCTCGCGCACCCGTGCGCTGCCGAACGGCACCGCTTTGCTGCGCATGGGCTTCATCTTCACCCTGATCGGCTTTGCCCTCACCCTGGTCAGCATCGGTTTGCACGCCTAGCTGCGCGCCCATACCCCAATAGGTACAAAGCCAGAGGGCGCATCCACATGCCCTTTTAGAGCACCATACCCCGCCTAGCGTGGGGAAGTCATACCAGCTTGGGCGTGATCGCAGCGACAAGCTCCGGAGCATCGTCCGGGCCGCCGCGAAACCACCATGCCGCGCCCTTCTTGACCTCCCAATCCGCCTCGTCTTCGCTCAGCAGCACGGCGGCCACCTGTCCCAAGGTCGGTTGATGACCGACCACGATGACGGCGCCCTCGGTGTGAGGCCATCCCGCCACCCGGAGAACACGGCTGGCCGCCGCGCCCGGAGCGAGCTCATTGCGGGTTTCGACGGTTAGGCCCAACGCTTGAGCGGTTTGTTGAGCGCGAAGCGCGGGGCTCACCAGCAGCTTGACCTCACCGACCAGCCGCGCTCGGAGCCATTGCGCCATCTTGTGCGCCTGTTTCTCTCCCTTCGACGTCAAGCGGCGCGCGAAATCCGGAACGCCCTCTTCCGCCTCGGCATGTCGCCAGAGAACCAAGTCCATAGCCAATATCCCCTACCAGAATCGTTTTTGTGCCGCAAAGTGCCGCCACGCCGCGTCGAGTTCGCCTAGGCGCGCTTGGGTCACCCCTAATCCCCAACCCCGCAGCATGCTTAGGACGGCCAGCTGCTCGGCTGTCGGCTCGGCGGGAGTCAAGGTGCGCAGCAACGCATCGGTAGTGGCCACGTCGTTCAGCCCACCCAACACCGCCTGCAAGTCGGCGAGCGCAGCGATGTAGCCACGGACGGACTTGGGCTGATACAGCGAAGCGAAGAACTCGGCGGCGTAGCGCAGCTTCTTTGCTACGATGCGCACGTCGTGCCGCTGTGGCGCCGTAAGCGTCACGAGCGCCTCCGCACGGACCTTAAGCCGTTTGTGCCGCCTCTTGAGTTCTTCGCGGGCAAACTCCGACAACAGCGGCTCGGGGGCGCCGGCATTCCAAGGCCCTTCGAGCAGCCACCCGCCCAGGCGCAGCAGCAACCGCTGGTAACGCTTAGAGGCGGCCGCTTCGCGCGCAACCCGATTGGCCTGCTCGCGCTGGGCTCGTGCGGCGGACAAGAGCCATTGAAAGCCTGCCGCGCCGGAAAACTCTTGCGCCATCGACGCCAGTGTCTCCAGCTCGAAAACGTCCCAATTGCGCGCGCCGTCGAGCGCCTTTGTGAACCAGCGCAGTTCTTCCCGGATCGGCTGTACCGCGGGCGGCGAAAGCAAGCGCCCGAATACGCTGATTGCCGAGCGCATGCGGCGCAGCGCAACCCGCATCTGATGTACGTACTCGGCATCGCCACCCTGCAACACGCCCGCCTCGTTAGCCTGCAGGTGCACCAGGCAGCTCTGCACGATGACGGCGAAGGCCGCGTGCGCGCCGAGCGCTCTATCCAACTGCACCGGCTTCGCCTTCACCGGCTTGTCGACCTCCCCGCTCACCAAGCGATAGCCGCGCTCGGCCTTGCTCACGTTTTCGAGTCTGATATCGAGGTGTTCCAACAACAACTCGGCGACGTCGAATGCGCGCCTCGCCGCGCCGGCCTTCACCTCGAGTTCGATTTCCGCGATCGGTGCGCGCGCGGCGCCGGCGACGACGTCGCCACGGTCGATGCTCAGTTCAAGCTGGTCACCGTTAGGCCATTCCAAGATCTGGCTACGGCGGATGAAATCGGTTGTGAACACGGGCTGCAACGAGCCCTGCTCCAACGCGCCCGCCAGGTCGTCCTTGAGTTTGCAATCCGGCAGGCGGGTGAAGTCGAAACGGCCCTCGCGCGTAGGCGTTTCCCACTCGTCGCGGCTGTGCAAACCGCCACCGGCGGTGCCGGCGGACTTGATAGTCTGCCACCAGCGGCGCCCTACTCGACGCAGGCGCAACGCGACGCCCTCGGCGCGCAGTTGGCGCTGCGATGTGTCGTAGTACACGCTGTGGATCCGACGACTGCTCGGCCCCCCGCTCCTCCAACCCGCCAACGCGGGCAGGCGGATCAAGCCACGCGCCGCGTGCGCAGGCACAGAGAACTTGAGCTCGACCTCCCGGTTCATGGCCGCCTCGCGTCAGCGCGCGAGATCGGCCAGCAAGGCTTCTTGCGCGCAGGTACGCTGGCCGCGCCGCGGCTGCTTGCGGCGGTACTCGCCGTCGGCGGCCATTTCCCACACCTGCGCGTTGTCCTTGAGATAGGTGAGTAAGCCCTCTTTGATAACACGCTTTTTCAGCTTGGGATTCAGTATGGGCACAGCCACCTCGATGCGACGGAAGAAATTGCGCTCCATCCAATCCGCGCTCGAAATGTAGACATCGTATCGCCGAGCGTTGCGGAAATAGTAGACCCGGCTGTGCTCGAGAAAACGACCCAAGATAGAGAAAACGCGAATACTGTCCGACACCCCCGGTACGCGCGGGCGCAGCGTACACACACCGCGCACCAGCAAGTCGATCTTGACCCCCGCTTGCGAGGCTTCGTACAGCGCCGCGATCACCTTGGGCTCGGTGAGCTGATTCATCTTGGCGATGATGCGAGCGCTCTTGCCGGCGCGCGCATGCCGGGCTTCACGCTCGATGGCCTTCAGCACGTTGTCGTGCAGGGTGAACGGCGCCTGCCACAGGTGCTGCAGTTCTCCCGCCTTGCGCAGGCCGGTCAGCTGAAGAAACACTTCGTGTACGTCGGCGCAGATCGCCTCGTCGCAGGTGAACAAACCGAAATCCGTGTACAGGCGCGCGGTGCGCGCGTGATAGTTGCCGGTACCCAGGTGCACATAACGCTTTAGCACGCCGTCTTCACGCCGTACCACCAGCGACATCTTGGCGTGCGTCTTGTAGCCGAACACGCCATACACGACATGCGCGCCGGCGTCCTCAAGGCGCGCCGCCCACTTGATGTTGGCCTCTTCGTCGAAGCGCGCCAGCAGTTCCACCACCACGGTCACTTCTTTACCGCGCTGCGCCGCCGCGATGAGCGCTTCGATCAGATCCGATGCCGTGCCGGCGCGATACACGGTCTGCTTGATGGCGAGAACGCTCGGATCGGTCGAGGCCTGGAGAATGAAGTCGACCACCGGTTTGAAGGCTTGGTACGGGTGATGCAGCAGGATGTCGCCGCGGCGGATGGCGTTGAACAGGTCGCGTTCCTTCTCGAGTACGCGCGGCAGGCCCGGAATGAAGTTCGGGTACTTCAAGTCGGGCCGCTCGATCCAATCCGAAACCTGCATGAGACGCACGAGATTGACCGGTCCGTTGACGCGATAAAGATCGTCCCGATCGAGGCCGAACTGTTGCAGCAGGAAATGCTCCATTTCCTTGGAGCAGTTCTCGGCGACCTCGAGCCGCACCTCGTCGCCGAAGTGCCGCTGCGGCAGCTCGCCCTGCAACGCCAGGCGCAGATTCTTGATATCGAGTTCTTCGATGTCTAGCTCGCTGTTGCGCGTGACCTGAAATTGATACCAGCCTTGTACGCTCATGCCGGCGAACAGCTCGCCAACATGCTCGTGCAGGATGGAGGACAGGAAGACGAAGCCATATTCCTCGCCGGACACTTCGCGCGGCAGCCGTATTACACGTGGCAGCGTGCGCGGCGCCTGCAGCACGGCGATGCGCAGGTCGCGACCGAACGCGTCCTTACCCGACAACTCGATGGCGAAGTTGAGGCTTTTATTAAGAAGCCGCGGAAACGGATGCGCCGGATCTAGTCCGATCGGCGTCAAAACCGGCTGGACGTCGCGCACGAAGTAGTCCTGTATCCAAGCGCGCTGACGTTCGTCCCATTCGGAGCGACGCAAGAAGCGCACACCCTGCGCGCTCAGCTGCGGCAGAATCAGGTCATTGAGCAAGTCATACATGCGCGCCACCAGCGCGCGTGCGCGCGGCCCGATGTGTCCCAACACCTCACGCGGCGTCAGTCCGTCGGCGCCGGGTTGCGTGTCGCCGTAGTAGATCTGGTCCTTGAGCCCTGCCACCCGGATCTCGAAGAATTCGTCCATGTTGGCGTCGGCGATCGACAGGAAGCGCAAGCGCTCGAGCAGCGGGTTCGCTTCATCCTCGACCAAGTCGAGCACTCTTTCGTTGAACGCGAGATGCCCCAGCTCTCGATTGAGGAAGTGGGCTGGGTCCATGAGGCGGGCGCGCTGTTGCTTTCTTTTGTGGCCGCCAGGGTATGACCCGAGCATGACAGTCTTGTGGCGCAAGCGCGAGCCAGACTTTGCCTCCGTGACGTCGGCAAACGCTGACATGTTGGTGTCATGGTCGGGCGGCATACTGAACAGTTACCTCTAACTCAGATCGACGGATTTGATTTTCATGGCAGAATGATGGGCCTAGGGCTGCGCGAGCCCCGGACGCGCCCTCGATTTAGGGTAAATCTCACACCCTCGCAGGACGACCAGGATAGCATGACAGCCTACTCTACGATCGCTGCCGTCGACTTGGGTTCCAATAGCTTTCGCCTGCAGGTCGCGCGAGTCGTCGACGACCAGATCTATCCGCTTGATTCACTAAAAGAAACCATTCGTCTCGCGGCGGGGCTGGCGAGCGACAAGCAACTGGAGTCGGAAGCGCAGGAGCGCGCGCTGGATTGCTTGAAGCGATTCGGCGAGCGATTGCGCGGGCTGCCGCGCGACGCGGTACGAGCGGTGGGTACCAACACGTTGCGCGTCGCCAAGAACGCGCCGACTTTTCTCAAGTCGGCGCAAAAGGCGCTCGGCTTCCCAATAGAAGTGGTATCAGGGCACGAAGAAGCGCGGCTCATCTATCTGGGCGTGGCACACGCGCTGCCGCCCAGTCCGCGTCGTCGCTTGGTGGTCGATATCGGCGGCGGCTCGACCGAGTTCATCGTCGGCGACGGCTTCGAGCCGGTCGAAATGGAAAGTCTCTACATGGGCTGTGTGGGCTTCAGCCAACGCTTTTTCGCTTCGGGGAAACTAAGCGGCAAGGCGATGCGCGAAGCGGAGCTGGCCGCCGCGACAGAACTACAGACCATTATGACCGAGCTCGCCGACGCGCATTGGGAAGAAGCGGTCGGCTCCTCGGGCACGGCACGCGCCATCGCCGACATCCTGGAGCAGAACGGCTGGAGCGAGAGCGGAATCACTGCGCCAGGCTTGGCCAAGCTGCGCAAGGAAGCTTTGGAGGCAGGCGAAGTGAAGCGCCTAAACGTCGCGGGCTTGCGCGACGACCGCAAGCCCGTGCTCGCGGGCGGGCTAGCGATCATGATAGCGGTGTTCGGTGCGCTCAAGGTGTCACGCATGAGCACGACGGAGAGCGGCTTGCGCGACGGCGTGCTGTGGGACATGCTGGGGCGCCTGCAAGACCACGACGCGCGCGAGGCGACCGTTAGGCAGTTCATGCAACGCTACCAAGTCGATCGTTTCCAGGCGGCGCGCGTGGAGAAGCTAGCGCTGGAGCTGTTCGGCCAGATCGCCGACGAAGATCGGGACGCCGCGCACACGCGGCAATTTCTTGCTTGGGCCGCGCGTCTGCACGAAATCGGCATCACAATCAGCTATGCGAGTTTTCACAAGCACTCGGCTTACATTATCGAAAACGCCGATATGCCGGGGTTTTCAAAGATGGACCAGCGGCGGCTTGCACGCTATGTAGTCGGGCAGCGCGGCTCGCTCGCCAAGGTCCACATCGAGAACCCGGAAGATTGGCTCGCCATCGCGGCGCTGCGCCTTGCGATCTTGTTCCATCGTGGGCGCACCGATCTTCGGCTGCCGAAGATACAGCTTGCGCACAGCCGCGGGGCGTTCTCGCTGCGAGTCGATCCGACCTGGCTCGAGCGCAATCCGCTCAGCGAAGCTTCCCTCGAAGCCGAGATCAAAGCTTGGAAAGCGATCGATGTGCGCTTGTCGCTCGAGGGCGCTCGAGGCGCGGACGCACGCGACTCCAACCCCTTTATCGACGCGTAGAAGGCGCGTTTTCGTCGGGCGCGAATACCTGATCGAAGCGGCGCAAGAAACGGTCGAGATCGCCTGGGTCTAGATGATTGATACCCGCGGCGGCGGCGCGCCCTCCTCCGGTGGCGAATTCTCGGCAGAGGTCGTGGGCCGGAATCGGACGTTCTCGGGGCGCGCGCACGCTCACCACGAAGCCGCCCGTGCGCTCGCGCAGAACGGCTACCGCCTGGTTCGGGCACTGTTGCGAGGCGCTGCTCGCCAGCATACCGCTGACCCGACGGCCCCAGCCCGCGTCGGGTAGGAAGTAGACCGGCCCGCCGGCGCGCTGCTGGGGGCGCAGTAGGGCCGCTTGCGCCATGTCCGATTCATAACCCGCCTTGAGCTCCTCGAACACACGCTCATTGGCGATAAACGTCAAAGGATCGGCGTATTGCCGCATCAACTTGTGCAACTCGGCGGGGTGAAAGCGCAGATCCTCGACGGTTTCGCCGTAGGCGTTGTAGTTGAGGCACTCCCCCAGTTCGCGCAGCCGCTGTGCTTCGATCTCCGACATGCCCAATTCGGTCGCTAGGGCTTGCGCCGGAGCGGTCAGCGAATCGCCGAAGGCCCCAACCAGCGCCCACGCGCGATGCACGCCCCCGAGATAGCGATCGACGTTAAGGCTGGTGCAGGTGTCGCGCTCGGTGTGGATGAAGCACTGTAGCCGCGGATGGCTAACAGGCTCGCCGGCATAGTGATGGTCGAAGTAGCACACTTGCGCCCCCGCGTGCAGCGCGCGCAGCAGCGCGGTGCGATTCTGCGCCAGCGAAATGTCGAGCACCGTAATCGTATCTCCGTCGGCGGCGGCCACGCGCTCGAGCAGTTGGACATCGCGCTTGGCTCCCGTCACCAGCTCGCCCCGCCGGGGCTCGCTCAGCCGTAGCTGCTGTAGCGCGGCGAGCCCGTCGGCGTCGCCGTTGAACACGTCATAGTGCATGCCAAGGCGCTCGCGACACGAGGGCTCTGCCGAGGCAGACGCAGCATGCGCACGCCGCGCAGGCGCGCCGATCGGCCGCTAGCACGAAGCGCCCGGCCGCCAGTAGCCCTGCTCGCGCAAGTGGGCCAGGACTTGCTCGGCCGCCTGCGCAGGCGTGGTGCGTGAGGTGTCGATGAGGACTTCCGGTCGTTCGGGCACTTCGTAGGGATCGCTGATACCCGTGAAAGTCTTGATTTGCCCGGCGCGCGCCTTTGCGTACAGCCCCTTGCGGTCGCGCGCTTCGCAAACCTCGAGCGGCGTGGACACGTACACCTCGATGAAACCGCCGTGCTCGCTAATCATGCTGCGAACTAAGGCGCGCGTCGCCGCATAGGGAGCAATAGGAGCGCACACGGCGATACCCCCGTGCTTGGTGATCTCACTCGCCACGAAGCCGATGCGAGCGATGTTCAAGTCACGGTGCTCGCGCGAAAAACCCAATTCGCTGGAAAGATGCTTGCGCACAAGATCGCCGTCGAGCAATGTCACTGAGCGCGTGCCGATCTCCATCAGTTTGGCGAGCAGCGCACGGGCGATGGTCGACTTACCCGAACCCGATAGTCCGGTAAAAAACACCGTGAAGCCCTGTTTGTGTTTGGGCGGAAAACCGCGTCGCAATTCCTGTACGACCTCGGGGTACGAGAACCACTGTGGGATGTCTTCTCCCTCTCGCAAGCGTCGATGCAGGTCGGCTTCCGAGAGGTTCAACACGGTATGCGTGGGCAGCACTTCGGAGGCGGGGCGATAGTCGTCAAACTCGCGCACATAGACCATTTCTTCGAAGGGCACCATAGTTACGCCGATTTCGTCCTCGAATCGGGCAACCAATTCTTGCGCCGCGTAGGGCGGATAGAACGCGTTTCCGTTCGCGTCGCTGCCGGGGCCGGCGTGATCGCGACCGACGATGAAATGCGTGCAACCGTAGTTTTTCCGTATGAGAGCATGCCACAACGCTTCGCGTGGTCCTGCCATGCGCATCGCCAACGGCAGCGCTGAGAGAAACGACTGCTGCCCCGGCAAGCGCTGCAGGACGCGCTGGTAGCATCGCATGCGCGTCAGATAGTCCACGTCGCCCGGCTTGGTCATGCCGACGACGGGATGGATCAGCAGGCTGGCATCGGACTGTCGGGCGGCGCGCAACACCAGCTCGAGATGCGCGCGGTGCATCGGATTGCGCGTTTGGAAGGCGACGACGCGCCGCCAACCCCGGCTAGCAAACTCGGCGCGCAAGGCGCGGGGCGTATGGCGGAGCGATGAGAAGTCAAAGTGGGCGGGCAACTCGATGCCGAGTACCCTTCCTCCCAGATACACCGGGTTGGCTTCGCGCAGGGTGTGGCGGACCCCAGGGTGAGACGGGTCAAGGCTGCCGTACACCTGCTGAGCTTCGGCCTGGCGATCGTATTGCCAGACTTCTTCCACCCGCAGCAGCGCCAACGGCGCTCCTTCCGGATCGCGAAGCACGACTTCGCCTCCCCGATGCAACGCGTCGGCGAACTGTGCGTCCACGTCGAGCATCACGGGGATCGGCCACACCGTGCCGTCGGCCAGCCGCATGGTTTGCACCACCGACTCGTAGTCCGCCTTGGTCAAGAATCCGCGTAGCGGGGAGAAGCCACCGTTGAGTAACAGTTCCAGGTCGCAAACCTGCCTGGGCGTAAGGTTCCAAGACGGCAAGTCGCGTGCCCGCGTCTTTAGTTCATGGATTCGCTCGGCCTCGACTAACTCGACCAACGCGCCGCCGTGCGCAGGATTCAGCAAGTCCGTGTCGCTCGTCTGTGTGTTCAAGGGTGTTGACAGTAGTCGGGAACGGGGAAGCGACGCGCCGCAGCCATGGAAGACCGGTAGGAAAGCCCAAACCAGCGTGCCTGCGAACCCATGAGGAACTTATAATAGACCATCGTTGCCCGGGCGGGAGAGCGAGTTTCCATTCTCTCGCCTATCCTAAATACCGTCCCTAACCATGCCAACGGCCCCATGACCAACCCTCAACGCGACGCAAGCGCGCCCTTCTTTATCGTGGGCGCGCAGCGCTCCGGCACGACCATGCTGCGGCTCATGTTGAACGCACATTCGGCGCTTTGCGTGCCGTTCGAGTCCGGCTTCATCACCGAGTTCGCGGCGAAAGCCCATCAGTACGGCGACTTAAGCCAACCCGAGAACGCGGCGCGGCTGCTGGACGCCATCGCACAGCATCCGTTGGCCAAGAAGGGCGGTCATGTGAAGGATAGAGCCGCCATACTCGCCAAGCCGATCCGCACTTATGCCGACTTGGTGGACGCGATCTTTACGACCTACGCCCAAGGGGAGAGCAAGCGTTATTGGGGCGACAAGACCCCGTCCTACGTAACCGAGCTGGATGTGTTGTGCAATGTCTTCCCGAATGCGCGCGTCATTCACATGGTACGCGACGGGCGCGATGTCGCGCTGTCGAATCTGAATGTCGATTGGGGCATTCGCAGCTTGCCGCGTGCGGCGCACGATTGGCGTTGGAAAACGTTGCTCGGCCATAAAGTCGGCGCGTTGCTACGGCAGAATTTTCTCGAGATACGTTACGAAGATCTGGTGGCCGAGCCCATGCCTATGTTGCAGCGTATCTGCGGCTTTCTGGGTGTCGAGTTCGAGCCCGGTATGCTTAGGTATCACGAATCGGCCGAATCCGGCATGCCCAAGGAGAGCATGCGCTGGCATCGAAACTCAGTGCGTGCCCCGGATGAATCGCTTGTCTACGCGTGGAAGCGCCGCATGTCTCTTGCCGATCGAATCATTTTCGAGCAGATCGCGGCCGACGCTCTGGACTGCTTTGGCTACGAGCGGGAGCGCCACCCGAGCACCCTCGGCAGCCAGCTTAAAAACCTGTACTACGCCACCTTGCAGCGCTGGTAACCGCGTCACTTCTTGATGATCGGCTCGACCGCGCTCACAGTGCGCGCGAGCTCGGCGACGCTAAGCCGATCCAGTAAGCGCACGCCGACCCGTAGCAGGTCGTTCTTTTTCGCCACTACGCCCGCCACAAAACATTTCTTCTTGAGTTCTCCGATCAGCCGGTAGTCCGATTCGGGCATTGAGAACTTGTCTTCGACCAGCCTTTGCTTGAGCTTCTTGCGTTTCTTCTTCTTTTCTTCTTTCGGCTGTTCCGCAACGCCCTCCTGGCGGCGGCGCGCTGGTTGGGTGTGAGCCTTATCGGCTGGGACCCGCGTCGCACGCTTGACCCGCTGCGCCGGACGCCGATCAGCTGCCTTGGCTGTTGACGCTTTCTTCCGTTTCAAGGTCGCCCCCGCAAGAGTGCTCGTCCCGGTAGAAGCATGCCTTGACAAGCCGTTGCGCGAGGATTGTAACGGCATCTTAGTCCCGGCGACGGCTTTTTTTGCTGGGCGGCCGTGTAATAATTTCGTCATGAATGCTGTCTAGTATCGGACGGTACCCAAAAAAGGATTCATGAATGGAGATCAACCAATGAGGTCGTTAGGTCGCTGCTCTGTGCTCGGCGCCGTGTCGGTATGTGCCGCGCTGCTCGCGCCCGCCGCCGCACTAGCACAGGCAATCAAGATCGACGGTTCGAGCACCGTCTACCCCATCACTGAGGCGGTCGCCGAGGAGTTCCAAAAGGCCAAGAAAGCGACCGTGAAGGTCACGGTCGGCATCTCCGGCACCGGCGGCGGATTCAAAAAGTTTTGTCGCGGCGAGACTGATATTTCCGACGCTTCGCGTCCCATCTTGAAGGCCGAAATGGACGCCTGCAAGGCGGCGGGTATCGAGTACATCGAGCTACCCATCGCGTACGACGCGCTCACCGTAGTGATCAATCCAAAGAACGATTTTCTGAAGAGCGTTACGGTCGAAGAACTGAAGAAAATGTGGGAGCCGGCCGCGCAAGGCAAGATCACCAAGTGGAATCAAGTCAATCCCGCGTGGCCCGACGCTCCACTCAAGCTTTTCGGAGCGGGTTCTGACTCGGGGACATTCGATTACTTCACGGAAGCGATAGTCGGTAAGGCGAAGTCGAGCCGAGGCGACTACACGGCGAGCGAAGATGACAACGTTTTAGTGCAAGGGGTGTCGCGCGACAAGAATGCGCTGGGGTATTTCGGCTACGCCTACTATGCCGAGAACAAGGACAAACTCACGGCCTTGCCGATCGTGGCCAAGCCCGGCGCGGCGGCGGTCGGGCCTTCCGATGAAACGGTCGAAAACGGCACCTATCAACCCCTGTCGCGACCGATCTTCATCTACGTGAAAGCGAAGTCGCTTGAGCGAGCGGAAGTGAAGGAATTCCTCGAGTTCTACCTCAAGAACGCGCCGGCCCTGATCGCGGAAGTGAAGTACATCCCCCTGCCGAAGCGCGCTTACCAGCTGGCTATGGAGCACATTGAAAAGCGCAAGCTGGGCACGGTATTCGGCGGTACGGCGGAGGTCGGCGTCAAGATCGAAGAGCTAATGAGCCGGGAATCGAAGCTGTAAGCGAATTCGAGGCAGCGCGGATTCTGACATTGGACAATCGGGGGGCACCGCCCCCCGATTCATTGTGGCGCCGCTTCGCCTAGGCACGAAAGCTTATAATCGCCGGCATTCGAAGAATGAATCAGGGAGCAATCTTGGGGCAACAGCTCCAGCAAATCGCCCTCAACCGGCGACCCAGCGTCAGGCTCAAAGAGCGCTCCATCGAGGCACTGTTGTTCTTGGCGGCGGTGTCCTCGGTCGCCATCACCCTCGCGATCGTAGTGATTCTGATCAGCGAATCTGCCGGCTTCTTCAAACATGTATCGTTCGTCGATTTTCTGACCGACACGCAGTGGACGCCCCTGTTCGACGTACCGCGCTACGGCATTCTGCCGCTGGTCACCGGCACGCTGGTCACTTCGTTCGTCGCCCTGTTGATCGCCGTTCCGCTGGGCACAGCAGCCGCCATGTACCTGAGCGAATTCGCGCCATTTCGCGCTAGAGAACTGGCCAAGCCGGCGCTCGAACTGTTGGCGGCGGTGCCGACCGTCGTGTACGGCTATTTCGCCTTGTTGGTCATCACACCCGTGC
This sequence comes from uncultured Burkholderiales bacterium, assembly GCA_964539965.1. Classification (GTDB taxonomy): domain Bacteria; phylum Pseudomonadota; class Gammaproteobacteria; order Burkholderiales; family JALYOK01; genus CAZILI01. The sequence goes on from CAZILI010000005.1 coordinate 27,208, forward strand.
TGCAGGCCACCATACTGCCCAACCTGCCCGGCTTCAACATGCTGAGCGCGGGCATCGTCATGGGGGTAATGATTATTCCGTACGTCAGTTCGCTGTCCGAAGACGCGATGCGCGCAGTGCCGATGCACCTGCGGGAAGGCTCATACGCCATGGGGGCAACCCGATTCCAGACCGCATTGAAGGTGGTCACCCCGGCGGCCTTTTCCGGGCTCGCCGCCGCTTACATCCTCGCCATCTCGAGGGCCGTCGGCGAGACTATGGTGGTCGCTTTGGCCGCAGGCATGCAGCCCAATTTCACTCTCAATCCGATGGAGCCGGCGGGCACCATGACCGCATACATCGTGCAGGTCAGTCAAGGCGACTTGCCGCACGGCAGCATCGGCTACCAAAGCATTTTCGCCGTCGGCATCGCGCTATTCGCGATAACGCTCGGGTTCAATATTCTGGGGCATTTCTTGCGCCGACGCTTCCGCGAGACCTACTGATGAATGCCAGCGCGCCCGCGGTACGAGAAATTCGCACTATCATCGCGCGCCACAAGCGGCTCGATTTCATCTTCTCTGTCCTCGGGCTACTAGCGCTCTTGGTCGGCGTACTCATGCTGGCCGGTGTCTTCGTGTCCTTGCTGATCGAAGGAGCACCGCGCTTGTCTTGGGATTTTTTCACCTCGGGTCCGTCGCGTCGCGCAGCGCACGCCGGCATCTTGTTCGCCTGGGTAGGCAGCGCGCTGGTCATCTTGGTGACGGCGGCGGCGGCCGTACCGCTCGGCGTGGCCGCGGGGGTCTACCTGGAAGAGTACGCACCCAAGAACGGGTTCACGGATTTCATCGAAATCAACGTCACCAACTTGGCGGGCGTGCCCTCGGTGGTCTACGGCCTGCTCGGTTTGGGTCTGTTCGTGTACGCGTTCGGCCTGGGCCAGAGCATCGCCGCCGCCGGACTCACCTTGGCATTGCTTATCTTGCCGATTGTCATCGTTGCCACGCGGGAAGCCATTCGCACCATTCCGGTCGGTATCCGCGAGGGTGCGTACGCGCTGGGCGCGACCAAGTGGCAAATGGTGTCGCAACACATCTTGCCCTACTCGAGCGCGGGAATCCTGACTGGCGTTATCATCGGTCTGGCGCGTGCGATCGGCGAGACAGCGCCGCTGATTACGGTCGGTGTGGCGGTGTTTCTCACCTCTCTGCCGACGAGCTTGTTCACCAGCGAGTTTCCCTTCCTGTCGCTGGCATGGTTGAAAGACTCCTATACCGTAATGCCGGTGCAAGTATTCAACTGGACCGCCCGGCCCGATCGCGCCTTCCATGCCAATGCCGCCGCCGCCGCGTTGGTGCTGATCGCCATGACACTCATCATGAATGGGCTCGCGATCTACATCCGCTACCGGCTGCGGCAAAAAATCAAGTGGTAGCCAATCGAGAGTGACGCTATGCCCGCCACCGGCCCGGTCATCGAAACCATAAAAGCCGAATCGCGCAACCTGAACTTCTACTATGGCCGCTACCAGGCGCTCAAGAACATCAGCCTGGCCATCGCAGAGAAGAAAGTCACCGCGCTGATCGGCCCTTCCGGCTGCGGCAAGTCGACCTTCCTGCGCAGCTTCAACCGCATGCACGACCTGTACGCCGGCAACCGCTCCGAGGGCG